>NZ_UWOA01000051.1:0-32612 GCF_900604305.1 Mycobacterium sp. P7213 | reverse complement strand
CCAATCGGTATGGCAAGACGGCGAACCATTGTTCTACGACGAGATCGGCTACGCCGGACTCTCCGACACCGCCCGCCACTACATCGGCGGCATCTTGCACCACGCGCCCTCCCTGCTGGCGTTCACCAACCCCACCATCAACTCCTACAAGCGTCTGGTCCCGGGCTACGAAGCACCGATCAACCTGGTCTACAGCCAGCGCAACCGCTCAGCCTGCGTGCGCATCCCGATCACCGGCACCAACCCCAAGGCCAAGCGGCTGGAGTTCCGCTGCCCCGACTCCTCCGGCAACCCCTACCTGGCGTTCTCCGCCATGCTGATGGCCGGCATCGACGGCATCAAGAACAAGATCGAACCGGCCGCACCGGTGGACAAGGACCTCTACGAGCTACCGCCGGACGAGGCGGCGTCGATCTCGCAGGCCCCCACCACGCTGGCCGAGGTGATGGACAACCTCGAGGCCGACCACGAATACCTCACCGAAGGCGGCGTATTCACCCCCGACGTGATCCAGACCTGGATCAACTACAAGCGGGAGAACGAGATCACCCCCGTCAACCTGCGACCACACCCCTACGAGTTCGCCCTCTACTACGACTGCTGACCGGGGTGATTGCCGGCGCCCTGCTCCGCCCTGTGCTTGAGCCGGTCCAGGGTGAGCCGGATGTGATCGGCGTTAGCAGCATTGCGATCGGCGACGCCGCTGATCAGTCGGCTGATCCCGAGTATCCAGCGGGGGCGGTGGTCCCAGGTGCTCTCGGTGACCTGGCAGCCGCCGTCCGCCGGGGTGATCTCGTACGCCCAGTGGGCCACCGGGACCATCGCCGAGCGCACGTCGAAGGCGAACAGCCGGGCGGGGTCGGCGTCGGTGACGGTGCAGGTGGTGTTCCAGCTGTGCGAGCCGTTACGGTTGGCGCCGCTGAACTTCGCGCCCGGACGCGCCGAATCGCCTTTGCGCCAATGCATGGCGACGGTCTCCTCGGCGCAGTCCGCCAGGGCGGACAGGTCGGTGATCAGCGCATAAACCGTTTCAGGGGCGGCGTCAATGCGCACGGTGCCAGTTGCTGAAGGTCGGGACGTGTCATGCATGCGGCGATCATAACGACGCCCTACCGCCGTTTCAGGGCGTCAGGGCAGCAATGATTTCGGCGGCCGCCGCCGACCGGGCGGTCCGGTAGGCGGTCCCGGCCCACAGGTTTGTCCCATGCGGATCGTCCAGGGCCACCGCCGCCGCCCGGATCGGGGTCGTCATGTGGTTGATCTCGGGGTATCCCACCGGGGCCACATCCTCGAAGGCGCGGGTGAAGTCGTTCTCCAAGCCGCGTGCGTAGCGGCCGGAGAACGCACATGTCACCGTGGTGTTGGCGAATTCCGGGTTGGTCAGTGCCGCACGGTGCGTCGGATTGGTGCCGGCTTCGTGCGCCAGCAGCAGTGCGGTACCGACCTGGGCCGCGACCGCGCCACCACCCAGCACCCCGGCCACGTCGGCCGCGGTGCCGAGACCGCCCGCCGCCACCATCGGGACATGGCCGTGGGCGTGGGCGATCTCCGCCAGCAGATGTTCCAGCGAGTCGGTGCCCGGGTACACGTCGGGCGCGAAGGTGCCCCGATGTCCGCCCGCCTTGGGGCCCTGCACCGCCAGCACCTCGGCGCCGTGTCCCAGGGCGACGCCGGCCTCGTAGGCCGACGTCACCGTGACCACCGTCAGGATGCGCAACGCCCGCAGCATGTCGATCTCGTCGGGGGACGGGGTCCCGAAGGTGAACGACACCACCGTGGGCCGCAGGTCGGCGATCACCTCGAGCTTCTCCGGCCAACAGTCGTCGTCGCCGAAGCGCGGCTGGCCCAGCTCTACCCCGTAATGCTCGGCCAGCGGATCCAGGAGATCGGCGTATTCGTCGAGCAACACCACGTCCGCGCCGCTCGGTTGGGGCACAAACAGATTGACACCGATGGGACCACTGGTGGCCGCGCGCGCGGAGGTGATCTCATCGGCCAGCTGTTGGGCGGTGCGATAGCCCCCTGCGACGAACCCCAGCCCACCCGCCTCGGTCACCGCGGCCGCAAGCGCCGGTGTGCTGGGACCGCCGGCCATCGGGGCGCCGATCAATGGGACCTTGAGTTCGGAGAAGCTGAACGCCATTCCCCTAGCCTGCCATCAACCGGCAAGCGCCCGCAGACGGGTTGGCAGCGCCCCTTTCGAACGATACGGGCCAAGCACGGCGACGCCATAGGGCTTACGCAGCAGCTGACGGGCTACGGCGTTGACCTCGTCGACGGTCACCGCCGACAGTTCCCGCAGGGTGCGGGCGATGGGCCGGTGGCGGCCGTAGTTCAACTCGGTACGGCCCAGCCGGTTCATCCGCGAACCGGAATCCTCCAGGCCCAGTACCAATCCCCCGCGCAACGACCCCTTGGCGATCCGACACTCGTCGGCGGTGATTCCATCACGAGCCACCGATTCGAGCACCTCGGCGGTCACGGCCGCCACCTCGGCGAATCGGTCCGGCTGACATGCCGTGTAAACCGACAGCGCGCCGGCGTCCGCGAAGGTGTCAACCGACGAGTAGATCGAGTAGGCCAGACCGCGGGTTTCCCGAACCTGTTGGAACAGCCGCGAACTCAGACCGCCACCCAGAGCAGTGTTGAGCACGGCCAGCGCCTGACGGTGTTGCCAATAGCGTCCGGGTGCACGCACCCCCAGAGACATGTGCGTCTGATCGGCATCACGGTTGACCACGGTCAGCCCGGGCCTGCCCGGCACCCGGGCACTGCCCCGTCGCGGCTCGGCAGGCTTCTCACCTCGAATCAGGCGATGCCCGAAGTGTTCTCGGACCAGCGCAACCACCGTGTCATGGTCGATGTTGCCGGCAACCGCGACCACCATGCGCTCCGGTGTGTAGCGGCGCTGGTGGAATGACCGCAACTGTGCGCGCGTCATCGACGACACCGACTCGACATTGCCTATCACCGGCCGGCCGATCGGATGATCGCCGAACAGCGTCGTCAAGAACACATCGCCCAGCGCGTCCTCGGGATCGTCATCGCGCATCGCGAGTTCCTCAAGAACCACGTCGCGTTCGAGGTCGACGTCGGCAGCCGCGCAGGACCCGTTGAGCACCACGTCGCTCACGAGTGCGACGGCCAGTTCCAGATCGGTGTCGAGCACGTGGGCGTAGTAGCAGGTGTGCTCTTTTCCGGTGAAGGCATTGAGCTCGCCACCGACCGCGTCCATCGCCTGGGCTATGCCGGCCGCCGTTCGGGTCGGAGTCGCCTTGAACAGCAGGTGCTCCAGGAAGTGCGCCGCCCCCGCCACCGTGGCGCCCTCGTCGCGCGATCCGACGCCAACCCACACGCCCACCGACGCCGAACGAACCGCGGGCAGGTATTCAGTGACTACCCGCAGCCCGCCCGGCAGGGTGGTGCGTCGCAGTGCGGCGCGCGGCGGCGCCCCAGTGTCAGCTTTCGGCAGTCGCGGCATCGGCAGACTCAGCGGGCCCCGCCTCCGGGGTCGACTCGTCCACAGGAACCAGCGAGATCTTGCCGCGGTTGTCGATGTCGGCGATCTCCACGCGCAGCTTGTCGCCGACCTTCACCACGTCCTCGACCTTGGCCACCCGCTTGCCCTTGCCGAGCTTGGAGATGTGCACCAGCCCGTCGCGGCCCGGCAGCAGCGACACGAAAGCGCCGAAGTCGGTGGTCTTGACCACGGTGCCCAGGAACCGCTCGCCGATCTTGGGCAGCTGCGGGTTGGCGATCGCGTTGATCTTGTCGATGGCGGCCTGCGCCGACGGGCCGTCGGTGGCGCCGACGAACACGGTGCCGTCGTCCTCGATCGAGATCTGGGCGCCGGTCTCCTCGGTGATCGAGTTGATCATCTTGCCCTTGGGCCCGATCACCTCGCCGATCTTGTCCACCGGAACCTTGATGGTGGTGACGCGAGGCGCGTACGGGCTCATCTCGTCGGGGGCGTCGATGGCCTCGGCCATCACCTCGAGGATGGTCATACGCGCGTCCTTGGCCTGAGCGAGAGCACCTGCCAGGACCGCTGAAGGAATGCCGTCGAGTTTGGTGTCGAGCTGCAGTGCGGTGACGAAGTCCTTGGTGCCGGCGACCTTGAAGTCCATGTCGCCGAACGCGTCCTCGGCACCCAGGATGTCGGTGAGCGCGACGAAGCGGCGCTCGGTCTTACCGTCGACCTCGACGTCATCGGAGACCAGGCCCATCGCGATACCGGCGACCGGAGCCTTCAGCGGCACACCGGCGTTGAGCAACGCCAGCGTGGACGCGCAGACCGAACCCATCGAGGTGGAGCCGTTGGAGCTCAGCGCCTCCGAGACCTGCCGGATGGCGTAGGGGAACTCCTCGACGCTGGGCAGCACCGGAACCAGGGCCCGCTCGGCCAGAGCGCCGTGGCCGATTTCGCGACGCTTGGGCGAACCGACCCGGCCGGTCTCACCGGTCGAGTACGGCGGGAAGTTGTAGTGGTGCATGTAGCGCTTGGACTTCTCCGGCCCCAGCGAGTCGATCTGCTGCGCCATCTTCATCATGTCCAGCGTGGTCACGCCCATGATCTGGGTCTCGCCACGCTCGAACAGGGCGCTGCCGTGCGCCCGGGGCACCACGGCGACCTCGGCGCTCAGAGCCCGGATGTCGGTGATGCCACGGCCGTCGATACGGAAGTGGTCGGTCAGGATGCGCTGACGCACCAGCTTCTTGGTCAGACTCCGGTAAGCCGCGCTGATCTCCTTCTCGCGCCCCTCGTAGGTCCCAGCGAGACGCTCGAGCACCTCGGCCTTGATCTCCTCGGTGCGCTCGTCACGCTCGGCCTTGCCGGCGATGGTCAGCGCCTTGGCCAGCTCGTCGGTCGCGATGGAGGCCACCGAGTAGTAGACGTCGTCGCCGTAAGGCGGGAACAGCGGGTAGTCGGCGGTTGGGCGGGCCGCCGCCTCACCGAGCTCCTGCTGGGCCTTGCACAGCGCCGCGATGAACGGCTTGGCCGCCTCCAGACCCTCGGCCACCACGGTCTCGGTCGGCGCCTGGGCGCCGGCCTCGATGAGCTCGATGACGTTCTCGGTGGCCTCGGCCTCGACCATCATGATCGCGACATCACCGTCTTCAAGGGTGCGCCCGGCCAGCACCATGTCGAACGCGGCGCGCTCGAGCTGCTCGACGGTGGGGAACGCCACCCAGGTGCCGTCGATCAGTGCCACCCGCGCGGCTCCGACCGGGCCGGAGAACGGCAGGCCGGCGAGCTGGGTGGAGGCCGACGCGGCGTTGATCGCCACCACGTCGTACAGGTCGTTCGGGTTCAGGCTCAGCACCGTCACCACGACCTGGACCTCGTTGCGCAGGCCGTCGACGAACGACGGGCGCAGCGGACGGTCGGTAAGACGGCAGGTCAGGATCGCGTCGGTGGACGGCCGGCCCTCGCGGCGGAAGAACGAGCCGGGAATACGCCCGGCCGCGTACATCCGCTCCTCGACGTCGACAGTGAGCGGGAAGAAGTCGAAGTGGTCCTTGGGAGCCTTGCTGGCGGTGGTCGCCGACAGCAGCATGGTTTCGTCGTCGAGGTAGGCGACGACGCTGCCGGCGGCCTGCTGGGCCAGCCGGCCGGTCTCGAAGCGGATAGTGCGCTTGCCGAAGCTGCCGTTGTCGATGACAGCGGTGGTCTCGAATACGCCTTCTTCAATTTCAATTGCAGACATAAAAGCCCGTGCGGCCTTTCCTGGTTTGTTCAGCTGTTTCGCAACGTCAGACGTGCGCCAGCCAACTACCTGGATGCGGCTACGGTCGTCGATCGAAGCGGCCGGATCTTTTAAGACGCGCTTTCAGACCCGGCTGCCACTACCGAAGACCGCCCGATGCAGGTCTGGCTGTACGTAGGGACGTGTCCCGTCGTGACGTGCCGGAGTGGCACACGCGGATGCGGGGGCCACACCGATGTCCGGGCCTGGCAGGCCCGGAACGGTCTCACTCTACATGGCAGCGGCTGACGCCGCCCCGATTCGTCAGCGACGCAGACCGAGGCGCTCGATCAGCGAGCGGTAGCGCGCCACATCGGTCGCGGTCAGGTACTTGAGCAGACGACGCCGCCGGCCGACCAGCAGCAGCAGGCCGCGGCGGGAGTGGTGGTCGTGCTTGTGCTTCTTGAGGTGCTCGGTGAGGTCGACGATCCGCTTGGTCAGCAGGGCGACCTGAGCTTCGGGCGAGCCGGTGTCCGTCTCGTGCAGACCGTAGCTGGCCAGGATCTCTTTTTTCTGCTCGGCGGTCAGCGCCACGACAAATCTCCATCAATCGGTCCCGCGAATATCAAGTCGGCGGCCACCGCGGACTGCAGCACGCCGAGGTGGGAGCCTAGCACCGCCCGGGGCAGCTCTCCCAATCGTGCCGACGGTCAGTCACCCGAGAGCAGGCCGCGGGTCTTCTCGACGTCGGTGTTCATCATCGCCACCAGATCCGCCACCGAGTCGAACTTCTCCTGGCCGCGGATCCGGCTGACGAAGTCGACGGCGACGCGCTGTCCGTACAGGTCGGCGGTCTCGTCGATCACGAACGCCTCCACGGTGCGGGCCCGCCCGGAAAATGTCGGGTTGGTGCCCACCGACACCGCTGCCCGGCAGCGCTGACCGGCGACGACGGTGCCGGGCACCTGGCCGTGTCCCAACACGGTGAACCAAGCGGCGTACACCCCGTCGGCCGGAATCGCCGCAAAGGCCGACGGTGCCACGTTGGCGGTCGGGAAGCCCAGACCGCGCCCACGACCGTCACCGCGCACCACCAGCCCCTCGACCCGGTGCGGCCGGCCCAGCGCCTCGGCTGCCGCCGCCACATCGCCGGCGTCCACACAGGACCGGATGTAGGTCGAGGAGAAGGTGACCGATTGGGCGGCCTCGGCGCGCTCGGCCACCAGCGACACCGATTCGACCCCGAACCCGAACTGCTCGCCGGCGCGGCGCAGGGTCTCGACGTTGCCGGCCGCCTTACGGCCGAAGGTGAAGTTCTCCCCCACCACCACTTCCACCACGTGCAGGTGCTCGACCAGCAGTTGGTGGATGTAGCGGTCCGGGGTGAGCTTCATGAATTCGGGCGTGAACGGAATCACCAGGAACACGTCGATGCCGAACTGCTCGACCAGCTCAGCGCGACGCGCCAGTGTGGTGAGCTGCGCCGGATGGTTGCCGGGGTAGACGACCTCCATCGGATGCGGATCGAAGGTCATCAGCACCGTCGGCACGCCGCGCGCCCGGCCGGCCTTCACCGCATGGGTGATCAGTTCCGCATGGCCGCGATGCACACCGTCGAACACGCCGATGGTGAGCACACACCTGCCCCAGTCTGTGGGGATCTCATCCTGCCCCCGCCACCGCTGCACCAGGACAGCCTAAACTGTCCGATTGTGAGCCCTTGGGAGCAGTCGGATGGGCTGAGTAGCGTCGCCCAGGACTATCTGAAAGTCATCTGGACCGCCCAGGAATGGTCACCGGACAAGGTCAGCACCAAGATGCTGGCGGAGAAGATCGGCGTGTCCGCCAGCACCGCCTCGGAGTCCATCCGCAAGCTCGCCGATGCGGGCCTGGTGGACCACGAGAAATACGGCGCGGTGACCCTGACCGATGAAGGGCGACGGGCGGCGCTCGCAATGGTGCGCCGGCACCGGCTGATCGAGACCTTTCTGGTGTGCGAGCTTGGCTACGGCTGGGACGAGGTGCACGACGAAGCCGAAGTCCTCGAGCACGCGGTGTCCGACCGGCTGATCGCGCGCATCGACGCCAAGCTGGGCTTCCCGCAGCGCGACCCGCACGGCGACCCGATCCCGGCCCCGGACGGGCAGGTGCCCACTCCCCCTGCCCGCCAACTGTGGGCGTGCGCCGACGGCGAGACCGGCACGGTGGCCCGCATCTCCGACAACGATCCGGAGATGCTGCGCTACTTCGCCCAGGTAGGCATCAGCCTCGACGCCCGGCTACGGGTGCTGGCTCGCCGCGACTTCGCCGGCATCATCTCGATAGCCCTTGACTCGCCGGCGGACTCCGATCTCGAGCAGGCCACCGTCGATCTGGGCAGCCCTGCCGCGCAAGCGATCTGGGTGGTCTGACCGCCACTTCGCGTAGCCGGCCGGCTGGCCTTCGGCCTCCGAACGGTTCGGGTCTGCTCCTGCCCGGTGCCGGAGCGGTGCCGCTGGCTCTACGATCTGCGGATGGCAAAGCTTGAGCTCTCTCGTGAACTGTCGCTGCCTCCCGACCAAGCCTGGGCCCACGCGTCGAATCTGGCCGAGTTGGGTGACTGGCTGTCGCTGCACCAGGGGTGGCGCTGCGATATCCCGGCCGAGCTCACCGCCGGAACCACGTTGATCGGGGTGGCGGGAGCAAAGGGAATGCGCAACCGAGTCACTTGGACGGTCCGCGACTTCGACCCGCCCGCACTGCTGGAGTTGACCGGCGACGGCGTGGGCGGCACCAAGTACGCGCTGACCTTGGCGATCAGCCCCGCCGCAACGGGATCGAAGTTCGTCCTGCGGATGGACCTGGGCGGCCGGCCGCTGTTCGGGCCGATCGGCGCGGCCGCCGCCCGGGCCGTCAAGGGCGACATCGAGGGATCGATCAAGCGATTCGAGCAGCTCTACAGCTGAGGCGGCAACCGGCTCATCAGAGCAGCCGAAGCGCCACTCACCACAGCATGTGCACCTGTTCGGCCCAGCCGAGTAGACCGTTCACGGCAACATTCGCGCCGTCATCGGTGCGGATCCGGCCGTGGTAGTGCCCGAAGCACTGATGGGTCCCCGGCAAGGGTGAGCGGTGATGGAACGGGGTGAACGTCAGCTCGACCTGATCGGAGTCGGGTGTGCGGATCGTCCACGGCCCGGTGTATTCGGGGTAGTGCCAGTCCAGTTCGGCGCCGATCTTGCTCAATCGGCCGTCGACGCAGAGCGCATTCTCGGTGCTTGCGGTGCCGACAGTCCACTTGCCGCCCAGCTGCAGGCCGACCGTGTGGCCGTCGGTGTGCCCGGACGCCGCACCCCAGTTCCACACGGTGTTGGCCGGCCAGCGTCCGCGCCCGTGGTCAAGCACACCCCAGCCGCCGGCGAAGTCGTAGCTGGCGTCACCGACCCGTACGACACCCGAGGCCGGCCGCGCGGTGTGTTTGGCGGTGTATTGGAATCTCTTCTCGCTCCACGGCACCACCACCGCCAGCGTCTCGTGCCCGGGCGGCAGGGCCACAAACAGGTCACCGTCCATGGGGCCGGCCGAGGTCTTGCAGGAGAACCGGATCCGCGTGCCGTCGGGCTCGGCGGTGAGGTCGATCGCGACCAGGCCACGAGCGGAGGCCGGCCCGTCGCCGAGGCTGGTGGGCAGCGTTATCCCCCACCCTCCCGGGTGCAGACAACTGCGGCTCACCTCACGCCCGGAATAGTCCAGCAGGAAGACGTTGCTCACCCCGAGGTAATCGAGGTCGGCCAGCGTGATCGCGATCAGGTGAGTGGGCGTCGTCAGGCACCAGTACTCCCACCGCTTGCTGCGGCCCCAGCCACGCAGGTTGCAACGGTGCAGCGGTGTTCGGGTCCAACCGACGGCGGCGGGGTTCAGCAATCCGGCCGCATCGCACAGATCGACAGCCTCGGTGATCTCGCGTTCCGCGGTGGCCATCGGCGGACTATAGCGTCGCCGGCCGGATGACGACCACCGACTTGGTCCGCCTTCCCGAGTCCTCCAGTAGCGCGATCACTCGGTCGTCGGCATCGGTTGCCGCATAGGTTCCGTCGATGCCCGCCGGGGCCAGCGGCCGGCCGTGGCTGACGTCGAGCGCCTCGTCGACGCTCAGGTCCCGGCGCGGAAAAGTCTGCAAGCAGGCGTCATCCAGGCTGTAGCTCAGCCGTGGGCTCTCCCCCAGTTCGTCGAGGGTGCGGGCCTGATCCAGCCCGAAGCTGCCGGCCCGGGTACGTCGCAATGCGGTCAGGTGTCCGCCCACCCCCAGCTCACTGCCCACGTCACGTGCCAGTGCCCGGATGTAGGTTCCCGCTGAACAGTCCACCTCAACGTCCAGATCGACGAGCGCCTCATGGCGCCGCAGCGCCAGCAGCTCGAAGCGCTCGATACGCACCGGCCGGGCAGGCAGTTCGACAGCGCGCCCCTCCCGGACCAACTGATAGGACCGCTTGCCGGCGACCTTGATGGCGCTGACCGCCGAGGGCACCTGAGCGATATCGCCGCGCAGTCCGGCGATCGCCGCGGCGATCTGATCGTCGGTGATGTGCGTCGCCGAAGTCGTCTCCAGCACCTCGCCTTCGGCATCCTCGGTCGAGGTGTTCTGCCCCAACCGGATGGAGGCGGCGTAAGACTTCTGCGACGCGGTCAACAACCCCAGAATCTTGGTAGCCCGTTCGATGCCGATCACCAGCACCCCGGTGGCCATCGGGTCCAAGGTGCCGGCGTGGCCGACCTTACGAGTCCCGAAGAACCTGCGACACCGGGAAACGACGTCGTGGCTGGTCATTCCGGCGGGCTTGTCGACGATCACCAGGCCGGCCGGCGGGGGCGTGCTCATAGCACGATCGCCGTCAGCACCAGGCCGCCCGCCACCGACCAGCGTCCGCGCAGCTCTGTCAGCGGAGGTCCGGACAGCGCCGCGGGATCGATCAGGATGCGAGAGACGAACGCACCAGACGTTTCGTCAGTAAGAGTGAAAGTGATGTGGGCGTCCTCGAAGCCCAACCACCGCCTGGTCAGCGGGAACCACACCTTGTAGGTGGCTTCTTTGGCGCAGAACAGAATTCGGTCCCAATGCCTGTCTTGCGGCAGTGCTGCGAGTTCGTCACGTTCGACAGGCAGGCTGACCGCCTTGAGAACGCCGTCGGGCAGCACGTCGTGCGGTTCGGCGTCGATACCCACCGATCGCACGTCGCCACTGCGACCCACCACCGCACCGCGGAAGCCCGCGCAATGCGTCAGACTGCCGACAACGCCGGCGGGCCACGTGGGCTCGCCCTTGTCCCCCTTGAGAATCGGGACCGGCGGTTGCCCGAGCTCTTCCAGCGCCAGCCGAGCACAGTAACGCGCGGTGATGAATTCATTGCGGCGCTTGGCAACCGAACGCGCGACCAGCGGCTCTTCCTCGGGCAGCGGAGCTAGCCCGGGCGGATCGTCGTAGCGTTCGGCCCAGGCCAGTGAACCCGCCGGCGCTCCTTCGAGCACCCCGTCCAGCAGCTTGCTCATCGCGCCTGCCGCCTGTGCAGACGTTCGGCGAACTTCGCACTGGCCTCACGCATCTCGTCGGTGATGGCGAAGTGACCGCCGAACTCGTTGAGGTAGCCGGGCGGATAGTGCGGCTCGGGCAGGATCTGGCGCAGCCACCGGTGCGGCCGGCGTCGACGCCATTCCCTGGGATAGCCCACGGAGACCTCTTCGAAGCGCACGCCGTCATAGAACGTGGTGCGCGGGATGTGCAGGTGGCCGTAGACCGAACACGCCGCGTTGTAGCGCGTGTGCCAATCGGCGGTTTCGACGGTGCCGCACCATAACGAGAACTCCGGGTAAAACAGCGCGTCGCAGGGCTGGCGCACCATCGGGAAATGGTTGACCAGCACGGTCGGGGTCATCCAGTCGAGGTCTTCGAGGCGCTTACAGGTTGCCGCCACCCGGTCGCGGCACCATGCGTCTCGGGTGCCGTAGGGCTCGGGTGAGAGCAGGAACTCGTCGGTGGCGACCACATTGTTCTGCCGCGCGATGGCTAAACCTTCGGCCTTGCTCGTCGCCCCGGCAGGCAGGAACGTGTAGTCGTAGAGCAAAAACATCGGCGCGATGATGGCGGGGCCGCCCTGCTCGGTCCAGACCGGAAAGGGGTGCTCGGGGGTGATGACGCCCATCTGGTCGCACATGTCGACCAGATAGTCGTAGCGGGATCGGCCGAACACCTGCATCGGGTCCTTGTTGGTGGTCCACAACTCGTGGTTTCCGGGGACCCAGATCACCTTCGCGAACCGCTTCCGCAGCAGGTCCAGCGCCCAGCGGATCTCGTCGGTACGCTCCGCAACGTCACCGGCGACGATCAACCAGTCGTCACCGGTGACCGGGCGCAGTGCCTCGGTGATCGGCTTGTTACCCAGGTGGCCGGTGTGCAAGTCAGAGATTGCCCACAGAGTTGGGCCATCTGCGGCCCTGCGCTCGTGGGTGGTCACGAAGGTCGAGCCTAGCGACGATCGCAAGCACGACGGAGTCGGGCGCCGCGGGTCGTCGCCATTCAGCCCAGCGACGATCGCAAGCACGACGGAGTCGGGCGCCGCGGGTCGTCGCCATCAGGCACCGTAGGTCCGCGGAATTAGAACGTGTTCTCGCCTTCGGGGCGGTGACCGGTGCCACAACTTGTACACTCCCGGCAGAACACCGGGCGGAAGCGAGGAGTGTCATGCTCACCAAACTGCGTCTTATCACCGCCTTGGGGGCGCTGGTGATGGCCGTCGTGATGGTCTGGCAACAGACACCCCCCAGCAATGACGTCGCCGGCAAGTCCGGGGTTCAGTTGCGGTCCACCGCGATGCCGCTGGCACCCCCAACCACCTCGAGCAAAGCGGTCAACCTCACCAACCCGCGCCCGTTCGACGCCTGCGAGGACATCCCCTACGACGTCATCGCACAGTTGGGCCTGGCGTTCACGCCGCCCAAGCCGGTCGAGGGCGTGCGCTGTGAATTCGACGCCGGCAACTACCAGATGGCGGTCGAGACGTTCGTGTGGCGCAGCTACGACGAGTCCATCCCGGCCGATGCGATCGAGATGGACATCAACGGCCACCGGGCGGCGCAGTACTGGGTGATGAAGCCCACCGAGTGGAACAACCGGTGGTGGTTCTCCTGCATGGTGGCGTTCAAGACCAGCTACGGGGTGATCCAGCAGTCGCTGTACTACTCGCCGGTGTACTCCAACCCGGACATGGACTGCCCCACCGAGAACCTGATGCGTGCCCACCAGCTGGCTCCGCACTACAAGTACTGATCGCATGGCCACCACCAGCTCGCCGCGTCTGGCCGATGTCGTGGTGAACCGGGCGCTGCGGCGACTGCCGCCGCCTACCACCGGTTACACCGTGCACCGGGAACAGATCCCGATGCGCGACGGCGTCCAGCTGCGCGCCGACCACTATCAGCCGACCGGCGCCGTGGCCGGCACCCTGCTGGTGCGCTGCCCCTACGGCCGCAAATTCCCGTTCTCGCTGGTGTTCGCCCGGATGTACGCCGCCCGCGGCTACCGGGTGATTCTGCAGAGTGTGCGCGGCACCTTCGGCTCCACCGGTGTGTTCGAGCCGATGGTCAACGAGGCCGCCGACGGCGCCGACACCGTGGCCTGGATGCGCGACCAACCCTGGTTCACCGGGTCGTTCGGCACCATCGGGTTGTCCTATCTGGGCTTCACTCAGTGGGCGTTGCTGGCCGACCCGCCGCCCGAGCTGACCGCGGCGGTCATCACCGTCGGACCGCACGATCTGTACGAGTCGACCTGGGGCAGGGGGGCATTCGCGCTCAACGACTTTCTGGGCTGGAGCCACATGATGGCCCACCAGGAGGTCCGCCCACGGATCAGGGCCGGGGTGGCGCAGCTGACCGCACAGCGCAGGGTCCGACGTGCCGCCGCCGGGTTGCCGCTGGGCGCGGCCGGCCGGACCCTGCTGGGCGGCGGCTCACCGTGGTACGAGTCGTGGGTCGAGCACCCTGATCGCGACGACCCGTTCTGGGACACACTGCGTCACCCGGTGGCACTGGAGCAGACCCGGGTTCCGGTGCTGCTGCTCAGCGGCTGGCAAGACCTGTTTCTGGACCAGACGCTGACTCAGTATCAGACCCTGCGCGACCGCGGAGCCGAGGTGGCGCTGACCGTCGGCCCGTGGACCCACACCGAGATGCTGACCAAAGGACTGCGTGCGGTCACTACGGAATCCCTGGCCTGGCTCGACATTCACCTGGGCGGCGCCGACCGGGCACCGCGCACCAGCCCGGTGCGCGTCTACGTCACCGGCGGCGGAGGCTGGCGTGACCTTCCGGACTGGGCGCCGGAGTCCACCGGTCACAGCTGGTGGCTGCAGCCCGGCGGGCGACTGGCCGACTCCCCGGTGCCCGACGGTGCGGCAGACTCGGCGAGCTTTCACTTCGACCCCGCGGACCCCACACCGACGGTGGGTGGGCGGCTGCTCGCCCCCGGCGGTGGTTATCAGCGCGACGACGTGCTGGCTCGCCGTGCCGACGTGCTGACCTTCACCGGGGAGCCCCTGACCCAGGATGCCGACGTCTTCGGCAGCCCCGTGGTGGAGCTGGCGCATTCCAGCGACAACCCGCACGTCGACGTGTTCGTCCGGGTCAGCGAGGTCGATGCCCGCGGACGCTCGCGCAACGTCAGCGACGGCTACCTTCGGCTGAACCAGGACGCCGGGATGGTCCGTATCGAGCTGGACCAGATCGCGCACCGCTTCGCGGCCGGATCCCGCATCCGGCTGCTGATCGCCGGCGGCAGCCACCCTCGATACGCCCGCAACTTGGGCACCGGCGAACCGGCGATCAGCGGCGCCGCTCAGCGGCCGGCGAAGCACACGATCGACCTGGCCGGCTCACGGCTGCTGCTGCCCCTGAATCGCTGAGACAGACTTCACCAGCAGGTCTGACATCAGCCGCTGCGGATCCAACTCCTCAGCCGCGCTGCCCATGACGACCACCGACGTTCGGTCGTCGAGCGCCGCCGTGTACAGATAATCGGGATCGGCCTCCGGGTCCGCGACACTCAGCTTCACCCCGGTCGTGGTGACGCCGGCGATGGCGGGCGCCGCCACGCGCTCCACCGATCCGCTGGCCTCCGGCGAACCGGACAGCGAGACCCGGTCGCAGCCGGCCGGATCGGGTGCCGGGGCGATGGGCTCCGGTGATCGCAGCGCGACGACATACATGTTGCCCTGATCGCCCTGCCCGATCACTCCGGCAGCTTCGGTGCCGACCTTCGGGTCGACATAGGGCGGAATGACCACCGACCGGCACTGTGGCGGGTCGACCACGGCGTTGGTGAACGCGGCTACCGCAGACCCGTCGATATCGGACTGCTCCAAGGTCTTTGCCGGGTGCGCCTGCGCGGTGAAGTCCTGCGGAAAGTCGTCGGCCACCGCGCCGACCCGAGAGATGTCGTAGGCGGGGCTTGACTGCGCGACCGGCGCCTGGGTCTGCTCGGCGACGGGCGAGGAGGACGCCGCCGATCCTGCCGGAGCCACTTCGGCACTCGAACCGCACCCGGCGAGGGTTGCCCCCACGCCGAGTGCGGCCAGCAGTACCAGCCCGTTGCCAGCTCTACCACGGTCCAGCCGTGGCTTGGCCGACATCTCGATCACCACCACCACCACCAGCGGTGCCAGAAGTGGTGATGGTGACGCCACCAGTGGTGATGCCGAGCCCACGTCTGCGGCGCGGGCGCCGTATGCCACGTCGCGGCGAACACGGTGTCAGCCGGGGCGCGATCGATCGCGACACGGTTCCCGAACGCGGCGGGGAGGTCGGCCCGCGGGCCGGCCATCTGGACCGCGGCGGGCAGTTGTGCAGCTGCCTCCCCCGGGGCCGCCTGAGCAGGTCCAGCGGCGCCGACCAGCAGTGCCCCGGCGACGGTGCCGACACTGATCGCTCCGGCGGCCATACGGCGGCACGAATTCCGCGAAATCAACATGATTTCCTCCCTTGTCAAGATTCCCGAAATTATCTTGATATTCGGACAGTAGCACCGGCGGGGTCGCTCAACAACCGTCGGATTAACAATTTTTTGAGGCTCATGGAATTTCACTGCTGGCGTCAGTGTATTGCGACTTGGCGCATCCTTCGCCCAGGTGAAATGGCCTCTACTGATCTACTGATCCACTGATTCACGGACCTCCGTATTTAATGGGATCATGACAGATCAACCCTGTCTAACATTTCTTTAATGCTACATAAACAATGGCTCGGGAAATTCCCATTCCTTGGTTCTGCGTGCATGCGATCGGGTGGCCGTTCCACGCAGCGCCGGGGCATGCGGCACCGGCGACCCGGATCGTGAGCACCGGAACCTGGCGCTGCTGGCCGCGCTACCTGGTGATCGCCGTGACCGGCGAGAAGCGGGGAAGGCACGTGGGCTCGACGCGACTTGAGACGATCAGTTTCAGGCCACGACGATGCCTGTCACGACGGTTGACGGTCTAGGCTGGCGTGAGTACCAGGGTGAGGTTCCACCGCAACCGAAGGTCCACACAATGAGCACTGCCAGCGATTCCCTCAATAACCGCAGTATCGGCGCCCCGGCCACCGGCTGGGCACCGACCCGCGAGACGGGGATGAAGCCGACTGAGCCAATCCCACTGCGTCAGACCCGAACCCGCCGCACGGTCGATCTGTCGCCGGCCCAACATCGCGGGCTCGACCTGTGGCAGCGCGACGCCGCCGACCGGGTGGGATGCGCTCGCATCACCGGGCAGGAAGTGATGACCGCGCTGATCGACCAACTGCTGGCCGACCCGGAACTCTCGGCACAGATCATTCGGACCCTGAGGTCACGGCGCTAGCATCCACCGGGACCTCAGGGTCCGACTGCGCAGGAGCGTCACTGCGCCAGGATGGCAGAGCAGTTCGAGTGGGTCGGCACACCGTTGAAGCGATCGCTGACCCAGGCCATACTCCGCTCACCGTCGACGAACTGCGGCAGCAGGATATTGATATCCATCTTGTTGAACAGCGGCGGCTGCTCATTGGTCCACAGTTCGACGTCGGCACCCAGCGTGCACCAGTCGCGGGCCGTGTCATGGGCTGCGGTGTAGGGCGCCAACGGGTCCCAGCGGTTGTGCGAGATGTACACCGGCCCCTTGGGCTTGATGTTGCCGACCCGCTGCGAGGCGAAGATCGTCTTCAGGGGCTCAGAGGAGGCGATGGCATTCAGGTCGTCCTTGAACCAGAACTCCAGGTGGCGGAACGCGTAGTCGACGCCGCCCTGCACCAGGCAGGTGTGCCCGCTCCAGTCCAGCATCTGGACACCGCGCGGGGTCAGCGCATCCCAAATGGCTTGTTCGGTTTCGGGATAGGACGCCTGAATGCCGCGCAACAGGTAGCCGGCGAGCACGGCCAAGAAGTTGCCGTCGACGGACGGAATCGCCTCGACCACGTTGGTCATCGGCGCGTTGGCGTACGTGCCCACGACATTGAGTTCAGGCGCGTAGCTCGGTGCGAGCTCGGCGGCCGACAACGACGCCTGCCCGCCGGATGCCCAGCCCCAGAACGCGACCGGGCCGTGCGGGTCCAGCGATGTGCCGGGCAGCTGCTGTGCTGCGCGGGCCGCGTCGATCAGTGCCGTTCCCGCCGCAACCCGATTCAGGAACTGGGGCGACTGCGGGCCGTGGGTGCCCAGCCCGACCCCGTCGGTCACCACGATGGCGAAGCCGCGCGCCAGCAGCGTCGCGATGAAGCCCTCTTCGTAGTTGAAGGTCAGGTCGAACCCCTGTGAGAAGTGGATACCCTGGTCGAGCAGCCGCGACGGGGCGCACTGCTCGCCGACCCCGTACGGGCCGGTCGCGTAGGCGATCAGGGGACGCGGGCCGGTACCCGGCCAGGGCACGTCGGGTTCGATGTAGGCCCCGGTCACCGCGACCGGCTGCGCTTGAGCATCCGTACTGCGGTACATGATTCGCGTTCCGGTCCCGACAAAGGCACCCAGCTGACCAGACGGCTCCAGGACCAGTCGCAGCGGTTCAGTGCGAATCAGGGCGCCCGGCTTCCCGGCCGGAAGCGGTGCCGGCGGCGTGTAGAACGCTTCGTATTTGATGTCGTCGGCCATCGCCACCGGGCCGACCACCGTGGTGAGCGAACCGGCAGCCAGCGCCATCGCCGCCACGGCCGCTACTGTCCGGCGGCTGGATCGCCGACCGGCGGCCGGCGTGCTTGCCGAGGCGGCGGTGCTGCAGTCGGTGCGCGTCCGCCACCGATGGACCACCCTGGACAAGCCATCACGACTAATCGAAATCCTCATTGACTCTTCCTCTTTGGGACGCCGGGGACAGGCCGCACATCAGGACGCGCAAGATCACCGTGCGTCGGACGGTGATTCAGGAGGGAATGAAATGCCAGTCCCGGCCGGCAAGCAACAGGCTGCGCGGTAGCGATCACCGGTCACAAAGCTGTGAACAGCGGCATAGCGTTTGATAACAATTACCGCCACGACGAGTTGAAATTGATGCGGCCGTTAGTTTCCGACCTGGGCTCGTGCTGCCCCGCCGGCCGGCCCGCTAAGGAGCGCGCCCCCGCCGGGCAGCAGCGGACGCCGGGTCGGGAGCGGGTTTCCGATCACCATGTTTTTTTGACGCGACTGACGCCATCGGCACTGCTCAGCGCCCCGTTCAGCGGGGCGACCTGATTCCGGCCCTGTTGTCCGGCAACAAGTCCGCCGCGTTGTATCCGTGACAGCGCCAGACATCCGGTGTGCCACATAGTTTCTCCAAGGAGTCCCCCATGACCGTCGTCACCGAGCGGCCGGCCACCAGCGGCCAGACCATCGCGCACGTGCTCGCCACCGCTGACCGGGTTGCCGAGGAGCTGCGCGCGACCGCGGCCGAGCGTGACAAGGCGAACGCGACACCGCGCGCCGAGATCGAGCTGCTGCGCACCAACGACCTGCTTCAGATCCAGGAGCCGGTCGAATACGGCGGATCCGGACTGAACTTTGCCCAGTCCGCTCTTGTCACCAGGCGGATCGCCCGAGGCGACACCTCGATCGCCCACCTGCTCGGCTATCACTACGCCCAGACCCGAGTCGCCCAGCTGTTCGGCACGCCCGCGCAGGCCGACGCCCAGTCACGTCGAAACGCCGCCGAGAAGTTGTTCTGGGGCGGCATCCAAAACCCGCGCGGCAGTACAGGACTGGTCTTGACCCGCGACGGTGACGGCTTCCGGCTCAACGGCAGCCGGACCTTCGCCAGCGGCGCCAGCACGGGCGACCAACTCTCGGTCACCGCACTGCTGGACGGGTCACAGGTCTTCCTGTCCCTCGATGCCCGCGGGGGACGACAGGGTTTCACCTTCCTCGATGACTGGGACAACATCGGTCAACGCCTGACGGACTCCGGCGGGCTCCGGGTCGTCGATGCCCGCATCGAACATCACGAGGTGCTCGGTGAGGCACCGTTCATCGGGGGCACCCTCACTCCGTACCAGACGCTGATCACCCCGCACTGGCAGTTGGCCTTCGTCAACTTCTATGTCGGCACCGCCGAGGGCGCGCTCACCGAGGCGTTGGCGTGGACCAGGGCGAACGCCACCCCCTGGGAGTCCTCGGGCGTCGAGAGCGCCACCGACGACCCGTACATCCTGCAGACCGTCGGCGAGCTGGTCAGTCAGGTACGCGCCGCGGCACTGTTGGCCGACCGCGCCGGTGAGGCACTGCAGGCGGCCGTCAACATCGGTCCCGCACTGACCGAGGACCAGCGCGCCGAAGCCGCGATCGCCGTGTACGAGGCGAAGTATCTGTCCACCGAAGTCGGCTTGCAGGCCGCCAGCCGACTGTTCGAGATCCAGGGCGCCCGCGCCACCACCAGCGCCTACGGCTTCGATCGGCATTGGCGCAATCTGCGCACGCACACCTTGCATGACCCGGTCGCGTACAAGGCGCGTGAGGTCGGAGACTGGGTGCTCAACCACCGGCATCCCGAGTTCTCGCTCTACCGCTGATGGCGATCACACTGCACTGGTTCCTGCCCACCAACGGTGATTCCCGCAGCGATCTGAGTCTGGGAAACGCCGTCGGTGCCGCAGGCAGCCGCGTGAACCCTTACGGCGCCGACCGCGCCCCGGACCTGGACTACCTGCGTCTGGTCGCCGGAGCAGCGGAGCAGTTGGGGTTCACCGGGGCGCTGACCCCGACCAGCAGCTGGTGCGAGGACGCCTGGGTGTTCACCGCCGCGCTCAGCCAACTCACCAAGCGGTTCAAGTTCCTGGTGGCCTTCCGTCCGGGGCTGCAGGCGCCGACGCTGGCAGCCCAGGCGGCGGCGACCTTCCAGCGGGTTTCGGGGGGCCGGCTGCTGCTCAACGTCGTCACCGGCGGTGACGATGCTGAGCAGCGGCGGTTCGGCGACGACTTGGACAAGACCGCCCGCTATGCCCGTGCCGCCGAGTTTCTCACCGTCTTCCGGCAGCTGTGGACGGGAGATCCGGTCACGTTTCACGGCGATCACCTCTTCGTGGAAGATGCGACCATCGTGCCCGCGGCGACCTGGCCGGAGATCTATCTCGGCGGGTCCTCGGCCGCGGCGATCGACGTCGCCGCCGAGCACGCCGATGTCTACCTGACCTGGGGCGAACCACCAGACCAGGTCGCCGACAAGCTCGACGCGGTTCGCCGGCGGGTCAAGGACGTGGGTTCAGCCCGGGCGGCCGCCGGCGAGCTGCGGTTCGGAATCCGGCTGCATGTCATCAGCCGGCCCACCGCAGCCGAGGCGTGGGCCCAAGCCGACCGATTGCTGGCCGGACTCAGCCCAGAGCAGATCCAACGTGCCCAGCAGATCCAACAGAAGTCCGGGTCGGAGGGCCAGCGACGGATGACCGCGCTGCACGGTGGGCGGACCGACCAACTCGAAGTGTCGCCCAACCTATGGGCCGGTGTGGGCCTGGTCCGCGGCGGCGCCGGAACCGCACTGGTGGGTAGCCACGAGGAGGTCGCCGACCGCATCGAGGAGTACTACCACCTGGGGCTGGACGAGTTCGTCCTGTCCGGCTATCCGCACCTGGAGGAGTCCTTCTCGTTCGGGGAGGGCGTGGTGCCGATTCTGGCCGAACGGGGCCTGCTCGCGAACCCCGTCACCGCACTGACAACGTAAGGAAGACAAGGCAATGCCGACCCACGCCCCCACGCCGCTGAGCTTCGCCTATTGGGTTCCCAACGTCAGCGGTGGGCTGGTGACCTCGACGATTGAGCAACGCACCGACTGGAGCTACGACTACAACGTCGCCCTGGCCCGGATCGCCGAAGAAGCCGGCTTTGAGTACGCATTGACACAGGTCCGCTACACGGCGAGCTACAGCGCCGAATATCAGCACGAGTCCACCAGTTTCAGCCTGGCCCTGCTGCTGGCCACCGAGCGGCTCAAGGTGATCGCCGCGGTGCACCCGGGGATGTGGCAGCCGGGAGTGCTGGCGAAGTGGCTGGCGACCGCCGACCATCTGTCCAACGGGCGGGTGGCGGTCAACGTCGTCAGCGGCTGGCTCAAGGACGAGTTCACCAAGCTTGGCGAACCGTGGCTCGAGCACGACGAACGCTACCGGCGCAGTGCTGAATTCATCCAGGCGCTGCGGGAGATCTGGACCAAGGACCGGGCCAATCTGGCCGGCGACTTCTACCGGATCCGCGACTTCAAACTGCAGCCCAAGCCGCTTTCCTGGGAGGGCCGACCCCACCCGGAGATCTTCCAGGGCGGCAACTCCACCGCAGCCCGCAACAACGGCGGTCGCTATTCGGACTGGTACTTCTCCAACGGCAACGACTTCGACGGAGTCACCGCGCAGTTGGCCGACCTTCGTCGGGTCGCGGCCGATTCCGGTCGCGCCGAGCCGCCCCGCTTCGGTCTCAACGGCTTCGTCATTGTGCGCGACACCGAATCGGAGGCCAAAGAGGTGCTGCGAGAGATCATCGCCAAAGCCGACGTTCCCGCGGTCGAGGGTTTCGGTGCGGCGGTGCGCCAAGCCGGCGCGTCGACCGCAGACCAGCGGGGCATGTGGGCGAACTCCACCTTCGAAGACTTGGTGCAGTACAACGACGGCTTCCGCACCCAGTTGATCGGCACCGCCGAACAGGTTGCCGAGCGCATCGTCGCCTACCGGAAGCTGGGCGTGAATCTGATCTTGGCCGGGTTCCTGCACTTCCAGGAGGAAGTCGAGGCGTTCGGCCGGAACGTGCTGCCGCTGGTGCGCGAACTGGAAGCACATGCCGGGTTGGCGCCGGTACCTGAGCCGGCACTGCCGTGACGGCTGGCACCACGGTGCGACTCGGCAGCCACACCGAAGCCGTCGCGGCCGCAAAAACCTTCGCCGACGCGATACGCCCCGGCGGGGCCGACCGCGATCGGGCTGGGGGCGTTCCGCACACCGAACTCGCCGCGTTCGACCGCTCCGGCCTGCCGGCGATCACAGTTCCCGTCGCCGACGGCGGATCCGGCCTGGGACCGGTGACTCTGGCCGAGGTGATCAGCACGATCGCCGCCGCCGATCCGGCGCTGGCGCAGATTCCGCAGGGCCACTTCCTGGCGGTCGACATCTTGCGTCTGCTGGGTACTGCCGACCAGCGCCGGACACTGCTGGGCGCGGTGACCGAGGGTGGCCGCATCGCGCCGGTGCTGGCCGAACGCGGCGGCACCCACGCGCTCGACCTGAAGACCCGTCTGGTCGCCGATGGACCAAGCTGGCGCCTGGAGGGCGTCAAGTACTACAGCACCGGCGCCATCACCGCCCGCTGGTTGGCCGCCAGCGCACTGGACCCCGACGGCCGGTTGGTGCTGGCACTGGTCGAGCGCGACCGGGCAGGGGTCAGCATCGGCGAGGACTGGTCCGCGATGGGACAGCGCTCCACCGTCAGCGGCACAACAACTTTCGACGGGGTACGCGTCGATGCGGGTTTCGTCGTGCCGTACGGAACGGCGTTCAGCGAGCCGCAACTGCTCGGGGCGCGAGCGCAGCTGGTGCACGCGGCCATCGAAGCCGGGATCGCGCAGGGGGCGCTGGCCGATGCCGCAGAGTTCGTCCGGACTCGCAGCCGGCCGTTCTTCGAGGCGTACCGCGCCGACCATGCGCCGACCGCCGCCGAGGATCCCAACATCCGGTTGCGGTTCGGCCGGTTGGCCACCCGCAGCCGTGCCGCCGTGCAACTGCTGCGCTGGGCAGCTGACGTCCTCGAGGAGTTGGGCCTGGTCCCGGCCGGTCCCGACACCGCCGCACACGGGTCGATCGCGGTTGCCCAGGCCAAGGCGTTCGCCAGCGACGTGGCCGTCGACGTGGCCAACGAGCTGTTCGCGTTGACCGGGGCCAGCGGAACCGACCTCAAGCACGGATTGGATCGGCATTGGCGCAACGCTCGCACACACAGCGTGCACGATCCGGTCGACTGGAAGTACCACCACATCGGGGCATGGGAACTCGCCGCTGTTCGGCCGCCCAACCACGCCCAGATCTGACCCGCCGGGCAGCTCAGCCGAGAGTGTCACGGACCCGGGCGGTCACCGCCTCGAGCTGTTCGTCGGCGAATACCGGGGCACCCAGCTCAGGGTCGTCGATGGCTAGCCGTACCCAGCTGGCGCAGCCGGCATACTCGGGTCGGCGCGGCAGCCACACCGGTGCCGACAGCGGGAACACCTGGATCACCAGCGCCGTCAGCCGATGTTTGGGCCGGAAATCCAACCGATCCGCGCGCACCGATTCAGCGGTCCAGATGTGCAGGTCCGCAATGTACTCGAGCGCCTCGGGCCGCTCTACGGGCAGCGCTGCAACGACTTTGGCCGCGGCCCGAACCAGCACCTGCTCCGCGGTGGAATCGGCGGCCGCCGGTGCGAGCAGATCGCGATGTTCGGGACGGACCCGTTCGGCGTGGCTGTGTACCGAGGTGGGAAACAGCAAGAACTCGTCGGCGCTGACGTCGAAACGCTTCTCGTGAATACCGCCTTTACGCAGCAGGATTCGTTGCCGGCCGGCCCGCAGCGCGGCAATGACAGCGCTCCACTCCTTCAATGCCATACCGTGCATTCCGCTCAGCGTAGCTGGGGCTACGGTGAACCGGTGAGTGACGACATTCTGCTGGTCAAGACACAGGACCGCATCCGCACCCTTACCCTCAACCGCCCGCAGGCCCGCAACGCGCTGTCCGGTGCGCTGCGTGCGGCCATCTTCAGCGCGCTGGCCGACGCCGACGCCGATGACGACGTCGACGTGCTGATCCTGACCGGCGCGGATCCGGTGTTCTGCGCCGGGTTGGACCTCAAGGAGTTCGGCGGATCCACTGCAGTGCCGGACATTTCCCCGCAGTGGCCCCCGATGACCAAACCGGTGATCGGTGCCATCAACGGTGCGGCAGTCACCGGCGGGCTCGAGTTGGCGCTGTACTGCGACGTCCTGATCGCCTCCGAGCAGGCCCGATTCGCCGACACCCACGCCCGGGTGGGCTTGCTGCCGTCCTGGGGCCTCAGTGTCCGACTCCCCCAGAAGGTAGGCGTGGGCTTGGCCCGCCGGATGAGCCTGACCGGCGATTACCTGTCGGCCGCCGACGCGCTGCGGGCCGGGTTGGTCACCGAAGTGGTGCCGCATGACGAGTTGCTGCCCGCTGCAAGTCGGGTGGCGGCCGCGATCGTCGGCAACAACCAGGCCGCGGTACGGGCGCTGCTGGCCTCCTATCACCGCATCGACGAGTCGCAGACCGCCACCGGACTCTGGATCGAGGCGATGGCGGCCAAGCAGTGGCTGAAAACCGTGACCGGCGCGGACGTCGCCGCCAACCGGGCGGCCGTACTGGAACGTGGGCGCGCCCAGGTGCAGTGACAAACACGTCCCGGACGGAGCTTGGGCACCGTCCGGGACGCGTTTGGTGAGGCGCACTGCTAGAAGTCGAGACCCAGGAACGCAGCGCCCGGGTCCAACAACGCCGAGGCGTCGAAGCCACCGAACAACCCGCTCAGGTCGACATCGCCGAACGGGGTGACGAATGTGTCGGTGACGGTGCTGTCGGCGCCGTCCAGACCGGGGATGGCCGAGTAGACGTTGGCGAAACCGCCACCGAGGTTCAGCACGCTGTACACCGAACCCAGCACCGGCAGGTCCGCTGCGTCGCCATCACCGGGCGTCACACCATCGATGACGAACTCGGTGGTGGTCAGGCCCAACAACTGGGTGACGGTCTCCTGCGCGTGCGCGGTGCCGAGCAGGTCCGTGCCGTCAAAGATGTTGAAGTCCTGCGAGGTGATCGGGAGCGGGAAGAAGGTGCCCCCGAGGTCGAGGCCGGGCGTGCCACCGCCGATGTTGAGGAACGGCAGCGCTCCGACCGTCTGGAAGACCGGCGCGAATCCCGGGGTGACGTCGGCCCCGGACCCGGTGAACGGGTCGAAGGTGGTGCCATCGATGGTGAAGGCGTCCTGGCCCACGGCGCTGTCACTCAGGGCGCCGAACGCCGCTCCCGGATCCAGGCTGATCCCGCTGGCCATGCCGCTGAAGATCGAGCTCAGATCCATGCTGCCGAACGGCGTCACCAACGTGTCGGTGATGGTGCCGTTCTCACCCGGGGTGGCGACGTAGACGTTCGCGAAACCGCCACCGAAGTTGAACGCGTCGTAGATCGTTCCCGCCGACGGCAGGCCGTCGCCGGTCTCCGATCCGTCGGTGACGACCAGCTGGGTGTTGGTCATGCCGAACAGGTCGGTCACGTCCACCGCGGTGTTGATAGTGCCGATCTGAGTGGCGTCGTCGCCGGTGCCGCTGAACACGGTGAAGTCCTGCGAGGCGAGCCCGTTTCCATGGGTGCTCGGGTCTCCCAGCGATGCGCCGCCGATACTCAGGAACGGCCCCGCACCACCGAGTGCGGCGATCGGGTTGAAGCCCTCCTGCGCGGATCCACCGGTTCCGGTGAACGGATCCAGCGTCAGACCGCCGATGGCGAACGCATCCTCGCCGCCGCCCGACGCTCCGGCCTGCAGCGCAGCGAAGGCGTCGCCCGGCTGCAGCGGGTCCGCCGCGTTGATGCCGGCGAACATCGAGCTCAGATCCATGTCTCCGAAAGGCGTCACGAATGTGTCGGTGACGGTGCCGTCCGCACCCGGGGTGGCGACGTAGACATTCGCGAACCCGCCACCGAAGTTGAACACGTCATAGACCGCGCCTGACGTGGGCAGATCCGCTGCCGTCTCGCCGGATGCCGCGTCGACGTCCGTGACGGTGAACTCGGTGTTGGTGAAGCCCGCAAGGTTTGTCACGACCACGCTGGAAGTGACGCTACCCAGGTTGGTCCCGTCGGCCCCGAACACCGCGAAGTCTTGCGGCGCGGTGGGCACCAGGCCTCCTGGGCTACCGCCGCCCAAGGTCAGCAGTGGCGCAGAGCCGGTCAGCGGATGCACTAGGGAGAATCCCTCCTGCGCCGAGGAGCCGGTTCCTGTGAACGGGTCGAACGTGAAGCCGCCGATCGTGAAGGCGTCGGCACCGGTGGCGCTCGGCGCGACAGCGTCGTCGCCGGGGCCTGCCACGGCGACCGCCGCCTGTAGGAACGCCGCAGTAAGCAGTCCGCCACCAGTGGCCAGACCTGCGACGATCAGTCGGTAGTGCATCATTCTGAGCTTCCCCATCTCTGTCGTTTTCCCAAGCCAGTGGGTTACACCGCCAGTGTCAGGCGTGTGCAACTGGTAACAACGCGCAGAACGCTACCCGCGAGTAACCTAGATGTATAGATCGTCTGTCTATGCTTTTTCTGCCAATCGGCTGGACAAATAGAACGCCCCGGCGCGCTGGTGCACGGTTACCGTGGGACAGCAAACCGGACCTACCCAGGTGGACTCAGCCGTGACACACAACTACCCGCCCGGTCCCCCGTGGCCCTACCCCCACGTCGCTCCGCCGCCGCGTCGGCGGCCCGGTGATGTGATCGCCGCAACGCTGCTCGCGGTGCTGCTGCTCCTGACGTGCGGGCTGGGCTTGATCTATTCGATGTTCGCTGGGATGGCGACCGATGTGTGCTCCAGTAACCATCCTTGCCACGACGGCCTGATCAACGGGGCGTACCTGGTGGCCTGGGGCGGCATTGGCGCGGCCGTGCTCCTCACCCTGGCGGGCATGGGCGTCAGCGTGCGCCGACGCAGCCGCATGGTCGTCTGGCCGGCAGTGGGCTGGTTGATCTTCGTGGTCACCTTCGTCGCCGGCGGTCTCCTGCTCAGCGCAGGCGTGGGCGGTCTGGGCTAGCCGATCCGCCGAAGCACCCGGCACGGATTTCCGGCCGCGAGCACGCCGCCAGGCAAATCCCGGGTCACCACGCTGCCGGCCCCCACGACCGTGTCGGATCCGATCGACACACCGGGGCACACGATCACCCCCGCTGCCAGCCACACGTTGTCGCCCAGTGTGATCGGAGCGGCCGATTCCCAGCCCGACCGTCGCGCACCGATGTCATCCACCGGGTGCAATGCCGTCACCAGCTGGACGCGGGGGCCGACCGATACATGGTCCCCCAGGGTGATGGGCGCGCAGTCCAGAAAGACCGCGTCGTAGTTGATGAAACAGTTGGCGCCGATGCTGATGTATATCCCGTAGTCGCAACAGAATCGGGGCAAAATCTCCGAGTTCGCCCCGAACGATCCGAGCAGTTCGCCCAGCAGCTCACGGCGGGCGTCTTCGTCGTCTGCCCCGGTGGCGTTGAACGCCGCCACCACGCGCTGACATGCCCGCCGACCGGCGACGAGGTCCGGGTCGTCGGGCCGATACGGCGCCCCGCGCAGCATCCGTTCCCGCTGACCGCTCACGCAACCGATCCTACGGCCGTCCGGCCCGCACCCAGCGCCCGGAAAGCGCTCGCCACCCGACGAACAGCAACCGCAGCACCAGAGAAGCCGTCAGCCCCGACCAGATTCCGGCAAGCCCCCAGCCGAAGGCCAACGACAGCCACACCAGCGGCAGGAAACCGACCAGCGCGCTGATCACCGTGGCGGTGCGCATGAATGCCGTGTCGCCCGCCCCCAACAACACGCCATCGAGGGCGAAAACAATTCCTGCAATGGGCAATTGGGCCACCAGAAACCACCACGGCACCCCGACCGCGGCCAGCGCCGCATCATCGTTGGTGAACAATCCGGGCAGGACGCGCGCCCCGAGGGCCAGTAACCCTGCCAGCACGGAGGCAGCGGCCACGGAGAACAGCGTGACGCGGACGGCCACCGTCTTGGCGTGTCGGGCATCGGATGCACCCAGCGCCGCGCCCACCAAGGCCTGCGCGGCGATCGCCAGCGAATCAAGGGCCAACGCCAGGAAGTTGAACAGCTGCAACACGATCTGATGGGCAGCCAACGCTGCGGCCCCGAATCGCGCCGCGACCGCGGCGGCCGACAGAAAGCTGGCCTGGAATGCCAGCGATCGTGCGATGAGATCGCGTCCCATGACCAGTTGCGCCCGTAGCACGCCGCCATCAAGCTTGCATGACACCGGTTCGCGGTGCAGGGCGCGCAGGAACAACAGCGCAGCAATCCACTGGCCCGCACAGTTGGCCACCGCTGAGCCGGCCAGACCCCAGCACGGCATGCCCAGCCAGCCGAAGACCAGCAGCGGGCACAGCAGCGCCGAAACCGCAAAGCCCGCAATCACATAGCGCGGGGGTCTCGCCATGTCCTGCACACCGCGCAGCCATCCGTTTCCGGCCAGCGACACCAGAATCGCCGGTGCGCCAAGGATCGCAATTCGCAGCCACGGCAAGGCGGCCTGGGCGATCGCGTCACGCCCGGCGACAGCCGAGACCAGCGGCACCGCCGCGACCTGGATCACTACGACGATCAGCGCCCCCAGGCCAAGGGCCAGCCAGGTGGCCTGTACCCCCTCGGCGACCGCGGCGGGACGATCGCCGGCACCGAAGTGCCGCGACGATCGCGCCGTCGTTCCGTAGGACAGGAAGGTGGCCTGCGAGGCGACCAGACTCAGGATCATCCCGCCTATCGCCAGACCAGCCAGGCCCAGGGCACCGAGGCGGCCGACGACAGCGGTGTCGAACAACAGGTACAGCGGTTCGGCGGCCAACACCACCAGCGCGGGCAGGGCCAGTGCCGCGATCCGTTTGGTTCCGGCGCCGGATTCGTCAGCCAAGGCCGGCAACCAGGGCGGCAACCACGTCTGCCGCCGTGCCGCTGACCGTGTATCCGGCGGCCAGCCGGTGCCCGCCGCCGCCGAATGCCACAGCCACGGCACTCAGGTCCACCGCGGACTTGGCGCGCATCGACACCGCCCAGCATCCCGGCACGGTCTCCTTGAGCACGGCCGCCACCTCGGCTTGCGCGGCGGTGCGCACGATGTCGACGATGCTCTCCACCTCCTCGGGCCGCGCCGCAGTCCACTCGGCATGGTCGACCACCGCATAGACCAGCCCGCGCCCGCCCGCCGCGCCCGGCAGCAGTCGCGCACCGGACAGCACCCGCGACAGCATCGTCAGCCAGCTGAACGGGTGGGTGTCCATCACGGTCCGGGCGACCGCCGCATTGTCGACTCCGGCCTCCACCAGCCGCGCCGCCAGCCGATGCGCGCGGGGACTGGCCCACCGGAACGACCCGGTGTCGGTGATCAGCCCCGCATACAGGCAGTGCGCCACGTCCGCATCGATCGGCTCGCCCCAGGCATCGATCAGGTCAGCCACCATCATGGTGGTCGAATCCGCTGATGCGTCAACGAAATTGGCGGTACCGAACAACTTATTCGACGCGTGATGGTCGATGACCAGCAGCTCGCGTCCCACGGCCAGCTGCCCCAACTCCCCGAGCCGATCCGCGCTCGAGACATCGACGGTCACCACCAGATCGACGTCGCGGCACATCACGTCGGCACCGACCAGCAACTCGCCACACGGCAACGACTGCAGCGACTGCGGCAACGCCGCGGGCCGGGCGAAACCGACCTCGACCGCCTTGCCGCGCCGTCGCAGGACCGAGGCCAGCGCCAGCCCCGCACCGATGGTGTCGGCGTCGGGATGCACATGACAGATCACCGCCAGCGTGCTCGCACCCGCCAGCAGTTCCACGGCCCCGGCGGCGTCGACCCGCCGGCCCGTGGGCAGCGGGTCAGTCGCCCGACTGCTCACCGTCACCGCTGTCATCGGCACCTGCTTGTCCAGGTGCCTCGCGATACGGGTTGGGGTCTCCGACCGGCTGCTTGCCCTCCCGTATCCGGGCCAGGTCGGCGTCGGCGGCCTGCGCTGCGGCCAGCAATTCCGACATCCGATGGGCGGCATCGGGCACGGTGTCCCGCACGAACGTCAGGGTCGGGGTGAACCGAACCCCGGTGCCTGCGCCCACCTTGGAACGCAGCACCCCCTTGGCGCCCTCCAACGCGGCAGCGGCACCGCCGTAGTCGGGATCCTCGTCCAGGGACCGACCCAGCACCGTGTAGTACAGGGTCGCGTCATGTAAGTCAGCGGTCACCTTCGCGTCGGTGATCGTCACGCCGGCCAGCCGCGGATCCTTGATCTCATACTCGATCGCCGAGGCGACGATCGTGGAGATCCGCTTGGCCAGCCGGCGTGCCCGTGCCGGGTCAGCCACTACGTCCGCGCCTTCTCGACGAGCTCGTAGGCCTGGATGACATCGCCTTCCTTGATGTCGTTGTAGGTCAGCGTCAGACCACACTCGTAGCCGTCGCGGACCTCGGTGACATCGTCCTTCTCCCGCCGCAGCGAGGAGATAGTGACGGTCTCGGCGATCACCACGTTGTCACGCAGCAGCCGCGCCTTGGCGTTGCGACGCATAAGACCGGAGGTGACCAGACAGCCCGCGATGTTGCCCACCTTGGAGGAGCGGAACATGGCGCGAATCTCGGCCCGCCCCAGCTCCTTCTCCTCGTAGATCGGCTTGAGCATGCCCTTGAGCGCGCTTTCGATCTCTTCGATGGCCTGGTAGATGACCGAGTAGTACCGGATCTCCACACCTTCGCGGTTGGCCAGCTCGGTAGCCTTGCCCTCCGCCCGCACGTTGAACCCGATGATGATCGCGTCCGACGCCGATGCCAGGTTGACGTTGGTCTCGGTGATGCCACCGACACCGCGGTCGATGACCCGCAGCTGCACCTCGTCGTCGATCTGGATTCCCATCAAGGCCTCTTCCAGGGCCTCGACGGTACCGGCGTTGTCGCCCTTGAGGATCAGGTTCAGCTGGCTGGTTTCCTTCAGCGCCGAGTCCAGGTCCTCCAGCGAGATCCGCTTGCGCGAGCGCGCCGCCAGCGCATTGCGCTTACGCGCGCTGCGCTTGTCGGCGATCTGGCGAGCGATGCGGTCCTCGTCGACCACCAGCAGGTTGTCGCCGGCGCCCGGCACCGAGGTGAACCCGATGACCTGGACGGGCCGCGACGGCAACGCCTCGTCGACGTCGTCGCCGTGCTCGTCGACCATGCGCCGCACCCGGCCGTAGGCGTCGCCGGCGACGATCGAGTCGCCGACCCGCAGCGTTCCGCGCTGGATCAGCACGGTGGCCACAGGGCCGCGGCCGCGGTCGAGGTGAGCCTCGATCGCGACACCCTGAGCCTCCATGTCGGGGTTGGCCCGCAGGTCCAGGGCGGCGTCAGCGGTCAACAGCACCGCCTCCTCCAGGGCCGCGATGTTGGTGCCCTGCTTGGCGGAGATGTCGACGAACATGGTGTCGCCGCCGAAGTCCTCGGCAACCAGCCCATACTCGGTGAGCTGCCCCCGGATCTTGGCCGGGTCGGCACCTTCTTTGTCGATCTTGTTGACCGCCACCACGATCGGTACGTCAGCGGCCTGGGCGTGGTTGATGGCCTCCACCGTCTGGGGCATCACACCGTCGTCGGCGGCCACCACCAGGATCGCGATGTCGGTGGCCTTGGCGCCACGGGCACGCATGGCGGTGAACGCCTCGTGACCGGGGGTGTCGATGAACGTGATCAGACGCTCGGAGCCGTCGAAGTCGACCGAGACCTGGTAGGCACCGATGTGCTGGGTGATGCCGCCGGCCTCGCCCTCGCGGACGTTGGCCTTGCGGATGGTGTCCAGCAGTCGGGTCTTGCCGTGGTCGACGTGACCCATGACGGTCACCACCGGCGGCCTGCTCTGTAGGTCGTCTTCGCCGCCCTCGTCCTCGCCGTAGGTCAGATCGAACGACTCCAGCAGCTCGCGGTCCTCGTCTTCGGGCGAGACCACCTGGACCACGAAGTTCATCTCGCTGCCCAGCAGCTCGAGCGTCTCGTCACCGACCGACTGGGTGGCGGTGACCATCTCACCGAGGTTGAACAGCGCCTGCACCAGGGCAGCCGGATTGGCGTCGATCTTCTCGGCGAAATCGCTCAGCGATGCGCCGCGGGCCAGCCGGATGGTCTCACCGTTGCCGTGCGGCAACCGCACACCACCGACGACCGGGGCCTGCATGTTCTCGTACTCGGCGCGTTTCGCCCGCTTCGACTTGCGGCCTCGCTTGGGTGCACCGCCGGGGCGGCCGAAGGCACCGGCCGCGCCACCGCGCTGGCCGGGACGACCGCCGCCGCCACCACCGCCGGGACGACCCCGAAAACCGCCGGCGCCGGCGCCTGCGGGGCCACCTCCGCCACCGGGACCGCCGGCCCCGCCGCCGCGGTAGTTACCACCGGGACCGCCACCGGGACCGCCCGGACGACCGCCGGGGGCACCCGGCCGGCCACCGCCGCCGGGACGCGGCGGACCGCCGGGACGCGCCGGACGACCCTGTGCGCCGAAGTTGCTGGAGCGTCCGGGCATGTTGCCCGGTGTCGCGCCGCCGCCGGGCCGCGGCATGCCGGGCCTGGGCGCTCCACCCGGGCGGGGCGCCTGCGGGTGCGGACGCGGGATGGCGCGCTCGACGGGCTGCGCCGAGGAGAACGGGTTGTTTCCGACGCGCGGGGTGCGGGCGCCGGGCTTGG
>NZ_UWOA01000073.1:0-14721 GCF_900604305.1 Mycobacterium sp. P7213 | reverse complement strand
GGGCGAGTACCCGGGGTTCGGCGGCCCGCCCGGATACCCTCCCGCGGGCTACAGCAACCCTCCCGGTTACCCGCCGTCGGGCTACGGCACGCCGTASCCGGGCAGCTATTTCAACCCGGGTCAGGCCCAGAAGACCAACGTCTTGGCGGTCAGCTCCCTGGTGGTCTCGCTGCTCGGTCTGGTGTTCTGGCCACTGGGGGTGGCCGGTGTCATCCTCGGGGGCGTGGCATTGAACCAGATCAAGTCGACCGGCGAGGCCGGCCACGGCATGGCAGTGGCCGGAACCGCGATAGGCGGTGTCGCCGTGACGCTCTCGTTGATTCTCGCGATGATCGCGCTGAACTAGGAGCCCTGCGCTAGTCCGTCGGCGGCACGAACGGCGGTGCCTCACGGCGCATTCCAGCCGCCCGGCCCTTGCCCGCCACCACCAAAGCCATCTTGCGGCTGGCCTCGTCGAGCATCTCGTCACCGAGCATCACCGCACCGCGGGCTCCCCCGGCGTGCGAGGTGTGCCACGCATACGCCTCCAGGATCAACTCGGCGTGGTCGTACTCGGATTGACGCGGGCTGAAGATCTCGTTTCCGGCCGCGATCTGATCGGGATGCAACACCCACTTGCCGTCGTACCCGAGCGCGGCCGAACGGCCGGCCACCCGCCGAAACGCCTCGACGTCACGCACTTTCAGGTACGGCCCGTCGACGGCAGCGACCCCGTGGGCGCGCGCCGCCACCAGGATCGTCATCAGCACGTGATGGTAGGCGTCGCCCTCGGTATAGCCCTCGGGTTGCTCGCCGACCTCCAGCGTGCGGGTATTGAGGCTGGCCATCAGATCAGCCGGTCCCAGCACCAGCGCCTGCACCCGGGGCGCTGCGGCGATCGCGTTGATGTTCATCAGGCCGCGGGCGTCCTCGATCTGGGCGTCGATGCCGATCCGCCCGACCGGCAGCCCGTGGATGGTCTCCAACTGGGTCAGCAACAGGTCGAGTGCCTGCACATGCGAGGCGTCAGAGACCTTCGGCAGCACGATCACATCGAGCCGGGTACCGGCGGCACCGACCGCCGACACCACCTCGATCAGGTCGGCATGGGTCCACGGCGTGGTCCAGTCGTTGACCCGTACCCCGAGCAACGGGGCCGTCCAGTCACGCGCGGTCAGCGCTTGGGCGACCAGGGTCCGGGCCTGCTCTTTTGCCGCTGGGGCGACAGCGTCCTCCAAATCGAGAAAGACCTCGTCTGCGGACAGGCCCTTGGCCTTGTCGATCATCTTCTGGCTGCTACCAGGTACCGACAGGCAAGTACGGCGGGGGCGATACACGTTGGTCACCTAAATACTCCTACCCTTTCAAGCATGGCGTCGAGCAACAGGGTTTACGCAGCGCGGCTTGCGAGGATGCTGGTGCTAGGCCCGTTCGGCGAATCCGTGGGTCGGGTCCGCGATGTGGTGGTCAGCCTCAGCATTGTTCGTCAGCAGCCGCGTGTCCTGGGACTTGTGGTCGAACTTCCCACCCGCAGACGCATCTTCGTGCCGATTCTGCGGGTCGCGTCGATCGAGCCCAACGCCGTCACCCTCAACACCGGAACGGTGTCCCTACGCAAGTTCAATCAGCGGCCCGGTGAAGCACTCGTGCTCGGTCAGGTCCTGGACACCAAGGTTCGGGTCACCGACCCGGAGCTGCCCGAGTTGGCCGGCGTCGATGTGGCGATCACCGACTTGGCCATCGAACAGAGCCGTACGCGTGACTGGCTGGTGACCCGGATCGCGGTGCGGCACTCCCGCAGGTTGGGCCGGCGCGCCGCCGTACACATCGTGGACTGGCACAACGTGCAGGGCCTGACTCCGTCGGCGCTGGCGATGCCCGGGCAGGGCGTGGCGCAACTGCTGCAGCAGTTTGAGGGCTGGCGTCCGATCGAGGTCGCCGACGCCATCCGCGAGCTGCCGCCCAAGCGCCGCTACGAGGTGATCAACGCCCTGGACAACGCCCGGCTGGCCGACATCCTGCAGGAGCTGCCCGAAGAACGTCAGGCCGTCGTGCTGGGCCAGCTGGGTACCGACCGGGCCGCCGACGTGCTGGAGGAGATGGACCCCGACGACGCCGCGGACCTGCTGGGCGTGATGAACCCCACCGAGGCCGAGACGCTGCTGGCGCGGATGGATCCCGACGACTCCGATCCGGTGCGCCGCCTGCTGGAGCACTCCCCCGACACCGCGGGTGGTCTGATGACCTCCAACCCGGTGGTGCTGACCGCCGACACCTCGGTGGCCGAGGCGCTGGCCCGGGTGCGCGACCCCGACCTGACTCCCGCGCTGTCGTCGCTGGTTTTCGTGACGCGCGCACCCACCGCGACCCCGACCGGCCGCTACCTGGGCTCTGTCGCGCTGCAGCAGCTGTTGCGGGTACCACCCGCCGAACTCATCGGCGGCTTCGTGGACTCCGACCTGCCGGCATTGAACCCGGACGTGTCGCTGGCGGAGCTGACCCGCTACTTCGCCGCCTACAACCTGGTCTGCGGGCCGGTGCTCGACGAGCAGAACCACCTGCTGGGCGCGGTGACGGTCGACGACGTGCTTGATCACCTGCTGCCCGATGATTGGCGCGAAACCCCCGAACCGGACCTGGGGCCGAAACTCGCCGGGAGGCAGTCGTGACCGACCGCTCAACATCCCAGCGGCTCTCCACGCCCCGCACCTCGCGGCTCCCCAGCCTGAATCTGGATCCCGACGCGCTGGGCCGGTTCACCGAATCGGTGGCACGGTTCTTTGGGACCGGGCGTTACCTGGCCATTCAGACCGTGCTGGTGGTGGGATGGATTCTGCTGAACATCTACGCGGTCAGCCTGAAGTGGGACCCCTACCCGTTCATCCTGCTCAACCTGGCCTTTTCCACCCAGGCCGCCTACGCCGCTCCGCTGATCCTGCTGGCCCAGAACCGCCAGGAGAATCGTGACCGGGTCAGCCTGGACGAGGACCGCCGCCGGGCCGCACAGACCAAAGCCGACACCGAATATCTGGCCCGCGAACTGGCGTCGCTGCGCCTGGCGGTCGGCGAGGTCGCGACACGCGACTACCTGCACCATGAACTCGAGCGGGTCCGGGAACTGTTGGAGTCGCTACGTCCCGATCCCGATTTCTCCTCCTCAGACTCCCCGCATCGATCGTCCTGACACGTGACGCAGACCAGATAACGGTCATCAGCAGGACATGTGTTGGGTATGGTGACCTAGTTCACGAAGCCTGAGCGGTATAGCGAGGCTTTTCCGAGGCGGACAAGGGGCGGTCGAGTGCCAACAGGGGGCGGCGCACCGGAACGCGTGTCCCGCGCTGCCAGGGTGCGGCGGGCGGCCCGTTCCGCCCTGCGACCTGCCTTCGGTCTGGCTTTCATCACCCCGCTGGTTTTCGCCGGCGCCGTGGGCGCCACGCCCCGCTCGCCGTCGACCTCGCTGCCGCTGCGCAATGCCGCGATCACCCCGCTGGCGGCCTCGGTGCACACGTCCGGCCGCTCATCAGGTCCTTCCGTCATCGCGGTACCGCGCTCGCAGCCGAATCTGCACGTCGCCGCGGGCGCCCCGTCGGCGCCCCCGGCCGCCGTCGTCTACGCGCCGGGCACCTTGGGGATCCCCAAGACGGCGCTGGCGGCCTACCAGAACGCCGAGCAGCAGATGGCGGTCGCCGCGCCCGAATGTGGGATCAGCTGGAACCTGCTGGCGGGGATCGGACGCATCGAGTCCGGGCACGCCAACGGCGGGGCCACCGACGCGCGCGGCAACGTGCTGCAGCCGATCTACGGGCCGGCGCTGGACGGCACCCTGCCCGGGAACGAAGTCATCGTGGCCAGCAGCGCCCCGGGCCGGGTGGTTTACGCCCGCGCACTGGGCCCCATGCAGTTCCTGCCCGGAACCTGGTCGCGGTATGCCGCCGACGGCGACGGCGACGGTCGAGCGGACCCGCAGAACGTCTACGACGCGACCCTGGCCGCAGCCCGGTACCTGTGCAGCGGTGGGATGAACCTGCGCGAGCAGTCGCACGTCCTGACCGCGATCCTGCGCTACAACAACTCGATGGCCTACGCGGAGAACGTCATGGGGTGGGCGGCGGCCTACGCCACCGGGGTGGCCCCCGTCGACCTTCCACCGATTGTGGGCCCGGCACCGCCGATCGCGGACCTGCACTTGGAGCACCTGGAACACCCGGAAGGCCTCGGGCCGCAATCCCTCAGCATGCACGGGATGTCCCAGGCCAACCACCCCGCCGAATCGTCGCTGATCGACCTGGGCCAGTCGAGCCTGGAGACCCAGCTGGCGAATATGCCCTGGCTGCCGCCGTGGTTGACCTCGCCCGAGCAGCAGCAACAACAGCAACTGCCCCGTCCCTCGGCGGCCTGCCGGATGATCTGCCTGGAGCCCCAAGCCGTGCCGGTCTCACCAGCGCCGCCCAACGGCATCCCGCCGGCTCCCTTCGGCCCCCCGGAAGCCCCGCCGGCCCAGCAGGCCCCGCCGGCGCCGATGCCGGCCTACGCCGTCGCACCGCCGCCGCCGGACGTTCCGGGCGTGCCGCCACCCCCGGTGCCCGCCGGTGTGCCGCAGGCCGTCCCGACGGCCTGACGTATCTCACAGGCCTAGGCCCTGCCGTACTGCCTTAGACTCGATTGCGATGTCCGAGAATCGCGATGACACTGCAGCCCTGCACGACGCCATCTATGCAGCGTTGGGGAGCGTGCTGGACCCCGACATTCGGCGGCCGATCACTGAGCTGGGCATGGTCAAAAGCATTGAGATCGCGGACGATCGCAGCGTCCACGTCACGATCTACCTGACGATCGCCGGCTGTCCGATGAAAGCCGAGATCACCAACAGCGTGACCACGGCGATCAACGATGTGCCCGGCACCGGACCGGTCAAGGTCAGCCTCGACGTCTTCAGCGATGAGCAGCGCGCCGAACTGCGCAAACAGCTGCGTGGCGACGCCAAGGAGCCGGTCATCCCGTTCGCCCAGCCGGGCTCGCTGACCAAGGTCTACGCGATCGCCTCCGGCAAGGGCGGAGTCGGCAAATCGAGTGTGACGGTCAACCTCGCGGTCGCGCTGGCCGAACGGGGTATGTCGGTCGGGGTGCTCGACGCCGACATCTATGGCCACTCGGTGCCGCGGATGATGGGCGTCACCGCGCTGCCGACCCAGGTCGACTCGATGATCATGCCGCCGATCGGCTACGGCGTGAAGGTGATCTCGATCGCGATGTTCACCCAGGGCAACACTCCGGTGGTGTGGCGTGGCCCGATGCTGCACCGGGCCCTGCAGCAGTTCCTCGCCGACGTGTATTGGGGCGACCTGGATGTGCTGTTGCTGGATCTGCCACCGGGCACCGGCGACATCGCGATCTCGGTGGCCCAGCTGGTGCCGTCGGCCGAGATCCTGGTGGTGACCACCCCGCAGCAGGCCGCCGCGGAGGTGGCCGAGCGGGCCGGGGCGATCGCCCTGCAGACCCGCCAGCAGGTTGTCGGGGTGGTGGAGAACATGGCCGGGCTGGCCATGCCCGACGGTTCCACCATGCATCTGTTCGGCGAGGGCGGCGGCGAGCGGGTGGCCGAGCGGCTGACTCGGGCGATGGGCCGGGATGTGCCGCTGCTGGGCCAGGTGCCGATCGACAGCGAGATGGTGACCGGCGGCGACTCCGGATCTCCGGTGGTGCTCTCGCCGGACTCCGCGGCGGGCAAGGAACTGCGCCGGGTCGCCGATCAGCTGGCCACCCGCCGACGCGGACTGGTCGGGATGTCGCTGGGTCTGGACACCGGGGGCACCCGGCGCTGAGCCTGTTGGCGCTGAGCCGTGGCTAGGTGGCGTCGGTGTCGAAGGGAGCCGGGCCACCCGGCTCGGGCACCGCGGCCGACATCGGCGGCATTGGACGAGGTTCGGCGGCCAGCGAACCGACCGCGGTGAACAGCGAGTCGTCGCCGTCGAGCAGATGTCGGGTCAGCGCGGCCCGCGGGGTCATGCCGCGCAACTTCTGCAATTCGCTCAGCGGAGCCCGCAGGTCATCGAACTCCGGGCCGATCTCGTCGCGTAGCTGGTCGGTGGCGTTGGCGACGTAGTCACGGGCCTGGCGCAGCGCACCCGCGGTCCATCGGATCGCTCCCGGCAGCCGCTCCGGGCCCAGGATCACCAACCCAAGCACCACCAGGACCAGCATCTCGCCCCAGCCGACATTCGCGAACATCGAGGCGGACTTTAACTGTCGGGGGTGGGGGTCACCGTCAGCGTCACATGGCGCCCATCCCGGACCACCTCGACGGGCGCTTCCTTGCCGATGGCCAGGTTGCGGACGGCCACCACGAACTCGTCGGCGTTGGCGACGGTGCGGTCACCGATCTTGACCACCACGTCGTTCTCCAGCATGCCGCCCTTCTCCGCGGCGCCGCCCACCTTGACGTTGGCGATCTGCGCTCCCGACGCGATGGCGTTGCTGACCGAGCGGGCGCTCACGCCCAGCGTGGGGTGCACGATCTTGCCGTCCCTGATGAGCGCCTCGGCCACGACCTTCATCTCATTGACCGGGATGGCGAATCCCAGGCCGCTGGCGCTGTCGGACAACGATTTTCCAGCGGTGTTGATGCCGACCAGTTGGGCATCCATGTCGATCAGCGCACCGCCGGAGTTGCCGTGGTTGATCGAGGCGTCGGTCTGCACCGCGTCGATGACGGTGTCGGTGTCGGAGTCGTCGCCGGACAGCGGCACCGGCCGGTGCACGGCGCTGATGATGCCGTGGGTCACGGTGCTGCGCAGACCCAGCGGAGCGCCTGCCGCGATCACCTCGTCGCCGACCCGGATCTTGTCGGAGTCACCGAGACGGGCCACCGACAAGTTGTCCACGTTGTCGACCTTGAGCACGGCCAGGTCGGTCTTCGGGTCGCGACCGACCAGGTTCGCCAGCACCTCTTTGCCGTCGTTGAACACCACCGTCGTCTTGAACTTGCTGGGGTTGTTGGCGGCTTCGGAGATGACGTGGTTGTTGGTGACGATGTAGCCCTTGCCGTCGATCACAACGCCCGAGCCCTGCATGCCCTGGTCGTCGCTGACGGACTCGATGGTCACCACCGAGTTGGCGATGGCCTCGGCGACCTTGGCGAACCGCCCGGCCGGCTCCTCGGCGTTGCCCTTGGTCGACAGCGTCACCTTCGACGTCGTGAAGGCCTCGACGACCTGTGCGGTGGTACGTCCGACCCAGCCGCCGACCATGCCGATCGCCAGCGCGATCGCCCCCAGCGTGGCCAGCGCACGGTAGGAGATCCGGTCGCCGAACAGCACGTCGCGCACGCCGAGCCGGCCACCCAACTCGCCGGCTGCCCGCGGCACCGGCGGGACCACGGCCGGCGAGCCGAGCGCGGCACCGGCGGCGGGGTCACGCCACGGGTCCCCGGTGTCTTCCAACCCCTCCGGCTTGCCGTTGCGGCCCAGCGACCCGGCGTCGGCGGGATGGCGCTGCAGCGAAGGGCCGGTGCCGTAGGGCCGGCTGAAGGCCTCCTTGAGCACCGGGTCCGGCGGCAGATCACGCGGAGTGAACTCGCCCTGCTCGCGGTACTTCTTCGGCCGAACGTCGGCGGGTGTGAAAGAACCAGGCACCCCGTCCGGCCGGCCGRACGCCTTCTTGGAGGCATGGTCCACAGGGGGCCGGTAAACGGGTCGCGGAGCCAAGCGGTTACCGCCGGCGTTCTCGTTGTTGGAGCTCACCTATTCCTCTTCCGGGTCCAGCCCTGGGGCGCTTCCAGGCTCCGCGCGCACGGCATCACCGGGCGCTGACGCCGCTGGAGATCCAGCTTACCGACGTTTGCGGCGTTCTCGAGGTTTGCCGTCGTCGAACCCGGCAGACATCGGCCGGGTGGGCTCGTCAGGCGCACAATCGGCGGGGGAATCGGGGATCTGGGCCAGCAGGCCCAGCAGCGCCGAGGGGATCCGGATCGGATGCGAATCACGCAGAGCCGAGCGCGCCCGGCCCTGGTATTCCACTTCCGCCGCGCAATCGGGACACAGCGACAGATGGTGGGCTGCGCGCAGATGGGCGTTCATCCGCAGCTCGCCGTCGACGTAGGCGGTGATCGCCTCGCTGCAAAGGTGTTCGGTGGACCCGAACTGCCGCGGGGCGCCGACCGGCGCGTCACTTTGCGAGGCGAACTGAGCGGGCAGCCAGGAGAACGCGCGACGGAAGACACCTCCGCGGTCCGTCACACCGGACTCCTCTCCTGTCGCCTACCACCTCAGCACTCGATCGGGCCGACTAAAGGCCCAATAAGAATGTAGCGCGATACCGCCCGCAGACGGGGAAGCCCGGGCGGTGTTGAACCGCCGGCCGAGGCTCAGCCGGCCGCCACACCACCGAAGGCCGAACCGTCACGCTGGGCGCTTCGGGCGGCGAGATAGTCCCGCAGGGCCTGCCGGCCGCGGTGAATGCGGCTGCGCACGGTGCCCAGCTTCACGCCGAGGGTCGCACCGACCTCTTCGTAGGACAGACCCTCGATGTCGCACAGCACGACCGCGGCCCGGAACTCCGGTGCCAGCGAGTCCAGCGCTGCCTGCAGGTCCGGATCCAGCCGCGCATCGTGGTAGATCTGCTCAGGGTCCGGCTCATCGGCGGGCACCCGGTCGTAATCCTCCGGCAGCGCCTCCATGCGAACGCGACCCCGCCTGCGCACCATGTCCAGGAACAGGTTGGTGGTGATGCGGTGCAGCCAGCCCTCGAAAGTTCCGGGCTGGTAGTTGTGCACCGACCGGAACACCCGGATGAAGGTCTCCTGGGTGAGGTCCTCTGCGTCCTGCTGGTTTCCGGAGAGCCGGTAAGCCAGCCGGTAGACCCGGTCGGCGTGCTGACGCACCAATTCGTCCCAGGACGGCATGGCCGTCACGTCTCCGGTGGCGTCAAACACCGCAGTGCCCTGTGGCTCCTCGGACTGTTCAACCCAGTCGGTTTCGGAGTAGCGGTCCGAGTGGGTGGCCGGGTGCGACATGACGACCGGGGGCAGCAAAGTGGTTATGGCGACGTCCTCAAGCTCGGGGCCACCGTCAGGCGACGGCAGCGCACTATCGCGGTCAACGCGCAACGGGCCCCTCGTATTCCGAGCGTCTCGAGGCCGGTTCATACCTCGTTCCATGCCGATACCGTTACCTATCGCGGTATGTCAGCTCTGTGCTGTCACTGAACGCCGTCTGTGAACCTGTGTTCGAATGCGCCGCGCAGTGCGGTTATGCGTCCAGATAACAGTTCGGACACGGCCCCCGGCCCGGGCGTGTCGGGCGGGCGCGCCGGTGCGCGGGCCGAAACGGCTTTGTCCTACGCTGCGGACATGTCCAGCACCGACGACACTTCCGGGGAGCCGCCGCGCAGTCGGGCCGACGCGCTTCTGGCGCACGCCGAGGACTCCATGACCGAAGACGCGGTCTTGGCGGCCGCCCGCGACCGGGCCGGTGAGATCGGCGTCGGGTCGATCAGCGCCGCGGTCGGCGCCCTGCTGAGCCTGCTGACGAAGCTCAGCGGCGGCAAGGCGGTGGTCGAGGTGGGCACCGGGGCCGGCGTCAGCGGACTGTGGCTGCTGTCCGGCATGGGCGAAGACGGGGTGCTGACCACCATCGACATCGAGCCCGAGCATCAGCGCACCGCCAAGCAGGCGTTCAGTGACGCCGGTATCGGGCCCGGCCGGACCCGCTTCATCAGCGGCCGCGCCCAAGAGGTGCTGACCCGTCTCGCCGACGAGTCCTACGATCTGGTGTTCGTCGACGCCGACCCGATCGACCAGCCCGAATACGTGCTGGAGGCCGTGCGGCTGCTGCGTCCCGGCGGCGTGGTCGTGGTGCACCGGGCCGCCCTGGGCGGCCGGGCCGGAGATCCGACGGCCAACGACGCCGAGGTGATCGCGGTGCGCGAAGCCGCCCGGCTGATCGCGGTGGACGAGCGGCTGACCCCGGCGCTGATTCCGCTGGGAGACGGCCTGCTGGCCGCCGTGCGCGACTAATTCCCCCCGCGCAGCTGTCCGCGAGCGTGCGTGTTTGCACACGACACGCCGCGTTCTGACGTACAAACACGCACACTCGCGCCAATGGGGGCCAAGGCCTTGACACCCGACTGAACGGGTGTTTAGCGTATTGAACATGCGTTCAGCCGATCTGACGGCGACGGCGAAAATCCGCGATGCGGCCATCGACCAGTTCGGGCGGCACGGATTCGGCGTGAGCATCCGCGCCATCGCCGAGGCCGCCGGAGTCAGCGCGGCCCTGGTCATCCACCACTTCGGCTCCAAGGTCGGGCTGCGCAAGGCCTGCGACGAGTTCGTCGCCGAAGAGATCCGCAGCGGCAAATCCGAGGCGATGCGCTCAGCCGACCCGGGAACGTGGTTCGCAGCGATGGCCGAGATCGAGTCCTATGCGCCGATGATGGCCTACCTGGTCCGCAGCATGCAGTCCGGCGGAGAGCTGGCAGACACGTTGTGGCGCAGGATGATCGACAACGCCGAGGGCTACCTCGACGAGGGCGTCCGAGCCGGCACCCTCAAACCCAGCCGCGACCCGAAAGCCCGGGCCCGCTTCCTGGCCATCAACAACGGCGGCGGATTCCTGCTGTATCTGCAGATGCACGAGAACCCGACCGATCTGCGCGCGGTGTTAAACGACTACGCCCGCGACATGGTCCTACCCGCACTCGAGTTGTACACCGAGGGCCTGATGACCGACCGCACCATGTACGACGCCTTCCTAGCGAGCGAACAAGGGGGAACCGATGCGACCTGACAACCATTGGCCGGCAATCGAAATCCGCGGTCTGGAGAAGAACTTCGGTCAGGTCAAGGCGCTCGACGGGCTGGATCTGACCGTCTACGGCGGTGAGGTGCACGGCTTCCTCGGCCCCAACGGCGCCGGCAAATCCACCACCATCCGCATCCTGCTGGGCCTGGTGAAGGCCGACCGCGGGACCGTGCGCCTGCTCGGCGGTGATCCCTGGACCGACGCGGTCGAGCTGCACCGCGAGATCGCCTACGTGCCCGGCGATGTCACGCTGTGGCCATCCCTGACCGGCGGCGAGATCATCGACCTGTTGGCCCGGATGCGCGGCGGCATCGACGAACGCCGCCGCGACGAGCTGATCGAACGGTTCGATCTGGATCCCAGCAAGAAGGCTCGGACCTATTCCAAGGGCAACCGTCAGAAGGTCTCGCTGATCTCCGCGTTCTCCTCGCACGCCCGACTGCTCGTGCTCGATGAGCCCAGCAGCGGGCTGGACCCCTTGATGGAGAACGTATTCCAGCAGTGCGTCGCCGAGGCGAGCCGGCGCGGTGCCACCGTTCTGCTCTCCAGCCACATCCTCGCCGAGACCGAGACGCTGTGCCAGCGGGTGACGATCATCCGGGCCGGGCGCGTCGTCGAGAGCGGATCACTGGAATCGCTGCGCCACCTGCGCCGCACCTCGATTCAAGCTGACCTGATGCGCGATCCCGGTGATCTGACCCGCATCCCGGGTGTCGCGGACGTGCGCTACACCGGCACGGTGCTGCACGCCCAGGTCGACAGCGCCAGCCTCGCCGAGCTCATCGCGGTGCTCGGTGCGGCCGGCGTGCGAAGCCTCACCAGCCAGCCGCCGACGCTCGAAGAGCTGTTCCTGCGTCACTACGACACGGTCCGGACATGACCGCCGCCGTCGCGCAGTCCGCGGCACCGCGGTACCGCCGGCGTGGATCGAATCTCGTTGGCACGCTGGGGCTGCTGCGCCTGTTCCTGCGCCGCGACCGCATCGTGCTGCCACTGTGGGTGCTGCTGTTGTCGCTGCCGCTGGCCGGCGTCTATATCGCAAGCATCGAAGCGATCTATCCCACCGCCGCCGACCGCGCCGGCCTGGCCGCGACCATCATGGCCAGCCCGGCGCAACGCGCGATGTACGGCCAGGTCTACAACGACTCCCTCGGCGCGGTGGGCATCTGGAAAGCCGGGATGTTCCATCTGCTGATCGGGGTTGCGGTGATCTTGACCGTGATCCGGCACACCCGCGCCGACGAGGAAACCGGCCGCACCGAGTTGATCGACTCGACCGCGGTGGGCCGCTACGCCGGGCTGACCGGCGCGCTGCTGTTGGCGGCGAGCGCATCGGTGGCCACTGGGGTGATCGGGACGGCGGGCCTGCTGACCACCGATGTGCCGGCGGCCGGATCGTGTGCGTTCGGGGCCGCACTGGCCTGCTCCGGGCTGGTGTTCACCGCCGTGGCCGCGGTTGCCGCCCAACTCTCCCCCAGCGCCCGGTTCGCCCGGGGCGCCGCGTTCGGCGTGCTCGCCGGCGCCTTCACGCTGCGCGCCGTGGGCGACGCGGGCTCGGGTGCGCTGTCGTGGCTGTCGCCGCTGGGCTGGTCACTGCAGGTCCGACCGTACGCCGGTGAGCGCTGGTGGGTGCTGCTGCTGCCGCTGGCACTGACGGGGGTGCTCGTCTGGCTGGCCTATCAACTGGCTTCCCGTCGTGATGTCGGCGCCGGGCTGGTGGCCGACCGACCGGGCCCGCGCGTTGCGGGGCCGACACTGAGCGGTGCGTTCGGCCTGGCATGGCGGCTCGACCGCCCGGCGCTGCTGCTGTGGACGACGGGCCTGGTGCTCTACGGCCTGCTGGTCGGCAGCGTGGTGCACGGTATCGGCGACGAGGTGGGCAGCGACCGCGCCCGCGACATCGTCGTCCGGCTCGGCGGTACCGCCGCACTGGAGCACGCGTTCGTCGCGGTGGCCTTCAGCATGCTGGGCATGGTCGCCGCCGCTTTCGCGGTGTCGCTGGTGCTGCGCCTGCATCAGGAGGAGACCGCGAGGCGTGCCGAGCCCCTGCTCGCCGGGGCGTTGTCACGAGATCGCTGGTTGGCCAGTCATCTGGTGGCCGCGCTGGCCGGGTCGACGTTCGCGATGCTCACCGCCGGGCTGGTGGCCGGAACCGTCTACGGAACGTCCGCCGGCGACCTCAGCGGGCAGTTGCCCGCGGTGGTGGGCAGCGCCGCGGTGCAACTGCCGGCGGTCTGGTTGCCCGCGGCCGGCGCGGTCGCCCTGTTCGGGCTCGTCCCGAGAGTCGCGCCTGCCGCGTGGGCGGTGCTTACCGGGTTCGTCGCGCTGTATCTGCTCAGCTCCATCGCCGGCCTGCCGCAGTGGGTGCTCGACCTCGAACCGTTCGCCCATATTCCGGTGGTCGCGGACGGCGCGTTCCACGTCACGCCGCTGATCGTGCTGTTGGTCATCGACGCCGCCCTGATCGCTCTGGGCTTTCAGGCTTTCCGGCGCAGGGATCTGACCACGTGAGGGGGACGGCATGAAAACCCTTGGCAAAGGCTTGCTTTCGGGAACCTTGGGCCTGATCGGTTTCGGCCTGCTGTTGTTTGTGCCCGCCGGGACACTGCACTACTGGCAGGCCTGGGTGTTCATCGCGGTGTTCGCCCTGTCCACCTGGATCCCGAGCATGTACCTGATCCGCACCAACCCGGCCGCCCTGGAGCGCCGGATGCGCTTCGGGCCGACGGCCGAGACGCGGCCCCTGCAGCGGATCGTGATCGCCGTCATCTTCGTCTGCTTTCCGGCGATGTTCGTCGTCAGCGTGCTCGATCACCGGCTGGGATGGTCGGCGGTCCCTACACCGGTCTGCCTGATCGGCGACGCGCTGGTGGCGATCGGGCTGGTGCTGGCCATGGCGGTGGTCATCCAGAACGGTTATGCCGCCGCCAATGTCACGGTCGAGGCCGACCAGACACTGGTCTCGACCGGCCTGTACGGATTGGTGCGCCACCCGATGTACACCGGCAACGTGATCCTGATGATCGGCGTCCCGCTCGCGCTCGGCTCCTACTGGGGACTACTGCTTGTGGTGCCCGGTCTGGTCGTGCTGGTGCTGCGTATCGGCGATGAGGAGCAGTTGCTGACTCACGAGCTCAGCGGTTATCGCGATTACACCGAGCGGGTGCGTTACCGGTTGCTGCCCTACCTCTGGTGATGCGCGATGCCCGACTCGCTCAGATACCGCGGAGCACACAATTGACTTATAGTTCCCTGAGCTCTAGCTGTTAGCGGGACTCAGGGAGGTCAGTGGCCATGCGCGGACGCGTACGAGGCGGCAGCGGTGGTCGCGCTCTTGCCCCCACCCGAGTGGCCGCTGCGGCGGCAGGCACCCTGCTCGTCGGTCTCACCCCGATGCTGGCCGCCGCCCCCGCGCAGGCGGACTGGGACTGGCTGCTCGACGCCGCGGCACCGGTGGAGGTCGCCGGCAGCGCGGCGGGCGGGCTCGACCTCGGCAGCCTGATGGCGCTGGTCCAGTCCTTCACCGACCAACTCGATCCGGCCACCAACAAGCTGTTCTCCGACGTCATCGACGCGGTGCTGGCCTGGCCGGGCCCGAGCCAATCCCTCGACACCGCCGAGTTGGTGAACCAGTACATCTACGCACCGCTGCACGCCGGACTGCAGCAGTGGATGTCCAGCCCGTTCGGCGAGCTGAGCCTCGGCGTGATCAACGCACCGTTTGCCACGCTGTTCGGCCGCGATCTGATCGGCGACGGCATCGACGGGTTCGACGGCGCCAACACCAGCCTGTTCGGTCAGTGGGGCTGGTTCGGCGACGCCGGTGATGGCGGGTTCCTGTTCGGCGACGGCGGAGCCGGCCTCGTGGGCATCGACGGTATCGGCGGCGCCGGCGGCGACGCGGGCTTCTTCGGCAACGGCGGCGCAGGCGGGCTGGGCG
>NZ_UWOA01000056.1:0-29517 GCF_900604305.1 Mycobacterium sp. P7213 | reverse complement strand
GCCTCGGTGGACCTGGTGGTCACGCTGGCCCCGGTGGACCTGGCGGTCCGCCGCGCCCCTGACCAAGTCCTTGGTGAGCCCCGGCCGCGTTCCCCCGCGGTCGGGGCTCACGCTGGTGGGCCCGCTGCTAGCCCTGCGCCGATATGTTGTCCGCATGGCACGCTCACCGCAGGAAATCTTCGACCACCATCTCCAGGCTCTGCTCGCCGGCGACGTCGACGAGCTACTCATCGACTACACCGACGAATCGGAGCTGATCACGTCGGCCGGCGTCGCGCAGGGCAGCAGCGCAATCCGGGCCGCGTTCAGCCAACTGTCGGGCGCACTGGCCGACGCGAACTTCGAGATCAAGTCGCAGACCTACAGCGGCAATGTGCTGCTGCTGGAATGGACGCTGGACGCAGTGGGTTTCGGCGTCGACGGGGTGGACACCTTCCTGTTCGACGACGACTCGATCCGGGTGCAGACGATTTCGCAGCAGATGCGCCCCAAGAGCTGACACCGCCGGCGGCGGGGCCCGCCAAACCCCTGAATCGAGGTGGGCTGACGGGTTAGGTTTCCCCCCGTGAACCTCGAAGCGGTCGCGGCATGGATGTCCGCCCAGGGCCTGGGCGAGGGCCCGCTGGACAACGTCACGGAGCTGTCCGGCGGCACCCAGAACGTCATGCTGCAGTTCACCCGATCCGGCCGCAGCTATGTGTTGCGACGCGGCCCGCGCCATCTGCGACCGCGTAGCAACGCGGTGATGCTGCGGGAGACCCGACTGCTGGCCGCGCTGGCCGGCAGCGACGTTCCCCATCCGGGACTGATCGCGGTCTGCGATGACCCGGCGGTGCTGGGCGACGCGGTGTTCTATCTGATGGAACCGGTCGACGGGTTCAACGCGAGCGGCGAACTGCCCGCGCTGCACGCCGGCGACCCGACGGTCCGGTACGGGATGGGACTGTCGATGGCCGACGCGCTCGCCAAGCTCGGGGCCGTGGACCACGTCGCGGTGGGCCTGGCGGACTACGGCAAACCCGACGGCTTCCTGGAACGCCAAGTGCCGCGGTGGCTTTCCGAACTGGACTCCTACCGGCAGTTCGAGAACTACCCGGGGCCCGACCTGCCCGGACTCGAGGACGTCGCTGACTGGCTTCAGCGCACTGTGCCGACGTCCTGGCAGCCGGGGATTCTGCACGGCGACTATCACGCGGCCAACGTGATGTTCTCCCCCACCGGGCCGGAGGTGGCGGCGATCGTGGATTGGGAGATGTCGACCATCGGGGACCCACTGTTGGACCTGGGCTGGCTGCTGGCCACCTGGCGCCAAGATGACGGCTCCAGCGTGTTCAGCCACACGCTGACCGGCATGGACGGACTGGCCTCCCCCGATGACCTGGTGCAGCGCTACGCGGCGGGCAGCTCCCGCGATCTGACGCATATCGGGTGGTACACGGTGATGGCCGCCTTCAAGTTGGCCATCGTGATCGAGGGCACCCTGGCCCGGGCGTCGGCAGGCATGGCGCAGAAGGAAGTGGGCGATCAGTTGCACGAAGCCGCGGTCTGGCTCTTCGACCGGGCCCAGATTTGGATGGCGAGCGCGAAATGACCGACCGTAACGCGGAGATCGACAGGATCATTGCCGCCGACACCCGGCGTCTGGTCGACATCTTCAAAGACCTGCACCGCAATCCTGAGTTGGGCTTCGCAGAAGTGCGCACCGCGCGGACGGTCGCGCAGGCCCTGGGCAACCTCGGCTTCACGGTGACCACCGGGATCGGTCGCACCGGCGTGGTGGCGGTGCTGGCCAACGGGCACGGCCCGGTGGTGATGTACCGGGCCGACATGGACGCGCTGGCGGTGGCCGAGGCCACCGGCCTGGACTACGCCAGCAGCAACCCGGCACTGGGACACATGTGCGGCCACGACGCGCACGTGACCTGGATGTTGGGGTTGGCCAAGGTACTCGCCGAGACCACCGAGTCCTGGTCGGGCACCGCGGTGCTGATCGGACAGCCCGCCGAGGAACTGATCAGCGGCGCGCAAGCCATGATCGACGCGGGTCTCTATGACGTGGCTCCCCGACCGGACGCCTTCCTGGCGATGCACACCGCGCCGGTACCGGTCGGCATGGTCGCCGCGGTCGGCGGAGAACGGATGGCTGGTACCGATCAGCTCGACATCGTGTTCCACGGCGTCGGCGGCCATGGGTCGATGCCCCAGCTGGCCCGCGACCCGGTGCTGATGGCGGCGCAGGCGGTCGTGCAGTTCCAGAGCATTGTCAGCCGGGCCCTGGCCCCCAGCGAGACGGCGGTGCTGACGGTCGGCTCGGTCCAGGCCGGCAGTGCCTACAACGTCATCCCGGACCGGGCACTGCTCAAGGTCAACCTGCGGTGGTTCAACCCCGACGTGCGCGAAACGATGCTGACCCGCATCCGGGCGATCTGCACGGGCATCGCCCGCAGCTACGGCATGCCCGAGGACCGGTTGCCGGAGATCACCATGGCCGGTGGCGCCACCCCGCTGGTCAACGACACCGCACTGACCGACCGGGTGGCGATCGCGCTGGGCGACCTGCTCGGCCCGGACAATGTGGTGCGCGAGCTGCCGGCGCTGACCGGCTCGGAGGACTGTCACCTGCTCAAAGGGCCGCACACCGACGTGCCGCTGGCATATCTGCTGGTCGGGGTGGCCGATGCACAGGTATACGCCAAGTCCGCGGAAAAGGGGCAATTGTTCCCCTACACACCGCACTCGCCGGACTATCTGGTCGACCTTTCCGCTATCCCGGTCGGAACCAGGATTGCCGCCCGTGCAATGCTTGAATTGCTAACTCCCAGTCGGTTCCAGTAGTAATTGGGCTCCGCCGAGTTTTAGATATACTTGTGCGGTCCACGAAGACGAGCTAAGGTGTATTGCTGTGGACGATCGTCACAAAGACCCAACCGTCGTGTTGCCTTACCTCGTGGGCAGGCCGCTAGGAGCGACCGAGGTCTACGAGGCATTCGGCTATCGCAAATCCGCTTATTACAAGGCGGCCCATGAGGGCCGACTGATCAGCGCGGACAATCTGATCCGAGTTGCCCGGTACTTCGGCCTCAACCCCGTCGACCTGCAGGTACGGTTCGGATTGATCGAGCACGACGCTGTCGCCGAATACCTGGAATCCTCGCCACGGCCGCTGCGGCTGGGTGATCTGAAGGCGGATCTGGACAAACCCCCCGTCTAAGGGTGCCCCGAGCAAGTACCGTCGACGCATGACGTCGGCGTTAATTGCCGTCACCATGATGGTGGCGCTGTACGCCCTGTGGGTGCGCCGCGATACCTGGTGGTCACGGTGGGAGATCGGCATCACCGTGTCGATCGCACTGGAAACCGCCGGTCTTGTACTGATGTCGCCCTGGGCAGCCCACACCGTGGGCCCGGCGCTGCACCATGCCACCCGGGTTTGGAACATCCAGCAGCTAGGCGGTCATATCTGCTTCGTCGTCGCGATCGCGGCCAACATCTTCCATGTGCTGGCCCGGCTGGCCGACTTCGACCAATTCCGCCCGCTGTTCCGTCTGCAGGTGCAGTTGCCCGTACTGGCCGGTGTGGCGGCGATGGTGGCGGTGTTCCTGGTCGCCGACGCCGACTACCGCCCGGATGGTTTCTCTTCACTCGGGGGCGGCGGCGCCTGGGCGCGGGCATATTGGGTGTTGTTTTCGCTGGTGCTGATCTATCTGGCCGGCTACGCGATGCGGGCGCTTTCGATGCTGCGATCCGATCCGCGCGCCAAGGAGACCGTCGAGCTCTACACGGCCTCCACGGCATTCGCGGTGGCGGCCATCATGGCGATTTTGAGCAACGCCTGGTCCAGCGCCGATGTCAGCCCGCTGATCTGGCTGTGCGCATGTATTTCGGTGGTCATCTTCGCCTACGGTTCGGCCCGATCCTGGCAGGCCAAAGCCGCATGGTTCACCAACAGCGAACGCCCGGCTGCCAAAACCAATCCCCCGCAAGCCCTGTCGTGAGCGCACCCGATGACGTCCGCAATCATTGTCACCACCTTGGTAGTCGTCGCCTATAGCCTCTGGGTGCGCCGCGACACCTGGTGGACACGCTGGGAGAACGCCGCCACCTTCGCGTTGGCCCTGGAAGCCTGTGCGCTGCTACTGATGTCGCCGTGGGCCGGGGCCAAGCTCGGCCCGGTGCTGCACAACGGGCTGGGGGTGTGGAACGTTCAGCAGATGATCGGGCACCTGTGCCTGATCATCGCCGTGACGGCGAACATCTATCACATGCTGGTGCGACTCGCCGATCCCGTTCAAGTGCGGTTCATCATGCGCCGCCAGCTGATGATCCCGATCTGGCTGGGCATTGCCGTGATGGTGCCGGCCTACCTGCGTTCCGACCAGGACTACCAACCCGATGTGTTCGCCGCACCCCGCACCGACGCCTGGATGACGGTGTACCAATTGGTCGGCTGCGCCCTGGTGATCTACCTCAGTGGCTATGTCAGCCGGCTGATGCTGGCGCTGCGGCACGATCCGCGCGCCAAGCCCACCGTCGACCTCTACCTCGTCTCGATGGCGTTCGCCACCGCCGCATGCCTGATCATTCTCGCGTCGACGTGGGTCGACGGGGACAATGCCAGCAGCGGGATCTGGCTCTGTATCTGTTTGGCGGTAGGCACTTTCGCCTACGGGTCCGCGCGATCCTGGAAGGCCAAGAGCGCCTGGTTCACCGCCAACGGCGACGAGAAGGTGATCGGCGCACAATGACACCTGCGTTCATCGTGGCCACCGTAGCGATGGTCACCTACTGCCTGTGGGTTCGCCGCGACACCTGGTGGTCGCGCTGGGAGGTCGGCGCCACCTTTGCCATCGCGATGGAGGGACTCGCGCTGATCTTGTTGACGCCGTGGGCGGGCACCGAACTGAGCCCGCCGCTGCACAGCGTCACCGGACTGTGGAACGTCCAGCAGGTACTCGGATGGCTGTGCCTGATCGCCGGCATAGTCGGCAACATCTATCACATGCTGGTGCGGCTCACCGATCCCGCGCACGTGTGGCCGATCATGCGCAAGCATCTGCTGGTGCCGGTGGGCTCGGGTGTCGTGGTGGTACTGATGGCCTTCTTCAACACCGACCGAGGTTTCCAGCCAGATTTGTTCGCCGCTCTGGGCGGTGATCACTGGGTGACCGTCATCGAGGTGGCGAACGCCGCCCTGGTGCTGTTCCTAAGCGCCTATGTCGCGCGGCTGATGTTGTCGCTGCGGAAGGACCCACGAGCCAGGACAACGCTCATGCTGTACCTGGCGGCAATGACTTTCGCGGCAGTGGCCTGTGTCGCGGCGGTCATCTCGATCTGGTTCGGCGGCTATGCCGGCACCGTCATCTGGATCGGCGTCTGCCTGTCTGTGGGCACCTTCGCCTATGGCCTGGCGCGGTCCTGGCGGGCCAAGAGGGCCTGGTTCGCGCCGGACACCTCGGCGCCGCGCAGCGATAGAGGCAGCGGCCGCTCCTAGCCGAAGGCGCGTGGCACCGCTTCGTCAGACCCCATCGAACAGAAAAGCCCCGGCCGTGGCCGGGGCAGTCTGTCACCGATGAAAAATGTGCGCCCGAAGGGATTCGAACCCCCAACCTTCTGATCCGTAGTCAGATGCTCTATCCGTTGAGCTACGGGCGCCTGTCTTCAGTTGTCGGTCGAGCAAGCCCGGCCGTTGCGGAGGCGAGAGGATTTGAACCTCCGGTCCCCCGTAAAGGGGACAACTCATTAGCAGTGAGTCCCATTCGGCCGCTCTGGCACGCCTCCCGAACTCGTTGAGGGTACCGGATCACTCCCCCAGTTCTGAAACCGCGGGGGAGTATGCCGCCCACGACACACATATGCTGTGGTCCGTGACCGCCAGACTGCGCCCGGAGATTGCCGCGCTGCCGGCCTACGTCGAGGGTAAGTCGGTCCCCGGATCGATCAAACTCGCCAGCAACGAGACAGTGTTCCCCCCGTTACCGAGCGTGGCCAAAGCCGTCGAAGCCGCCCTGGCCACCACCAACCGCTATCCGGATAACGGCTACGCCGCCCTGCGCACCCGACTGGCCGAGCACGTCGGGTTCGGCCGGGAGCACGTGGCGGCCGGCTGCGGATCGGTGAGCCTGTGTCAGCAGCTCATCCAGATCAGTGCCGACGCCGGCGACGAGGTGGTGTTCGGCTGGCGCAGCTTCGAGATCTATCCGCTGCAGGTACGCACGGCCGGCGCCGTTCCGGTGCAGGTGCCGCTGCGCGAGCACACCTACGACCTGGACGCGATGCTGGCCGCGGTCACCGAGCGCACCCGGCTGATCTTCGTCTGCAACCCGAACAACCCGACGTCCACCGTCGTCGACCCCGCCGCGCTGGAGCGGTTCGTCGCCGCGGTACCGCCGCACATCCTGATCGCCATCGACGAGGCCTACGTGGAGTACATCCGCGACGGCCTGCTGCCCGACAGCCTGGGCCTGGTCCGGCGCTACCCGAATGTGGTTGTGCTGCGCACGTTTTCAAAGGCCTATGGGCTGGCCGGTCTGCGTCTGGGCTATGCGGTCGGCGATCCGGAGATCATCACCGCACTGGGCAAGGTCTACGTGCCGTTCACGGTGTCCAGCGTGGCGCAGGTCGCTGGCATCGCCTCCCTGGACGCCGCCGAGGAGCTGATGGCCCGCACCGACGCAGTGGTCGCCGAGCGGGCCCGGGTGTCGGCCGCGCTGCGTCAAGCCGGGTTCGAGCTGCCGGATTCGCAGTCCAACTTCGTGTGGCTGCCCCTGGCCGAGCGCACCGCCGACTTCGTGGCCGCTGCAGCGGCGGCGCGCATCGTCGTCCGCCCCTACGGACACGACGGAGTCCGGGTGACCATCGGCGCGCCGGAGGAGAACGACGCGCTGTTACGGTTCGCACAGACGTATCGCTGAGGAGGAACTGACATGCACGCGACCGCGACTGCCACCGTCGCCGCATCGGCGGCCCAGGTGTGGGCGGTGCTCTCCGACTACGAGGGCATGTCCAGCTGGGCCCCCGGACTCAAGATCACCGTGATCCGGCCGGGCACACCCGAGCCGCACGGCGTCGGCGCCCAGCGTCGCATCCAGGCGGTGCCCGGGATGGCGCCGCTGGTGGAGGAGATCATCGCGTTCGAACCCGATCAGCGGCTGAGCTACCGGGGCGTCTCGGGCATCCCCTTCCGCAACTACGTCGGCAACGTGGCCCTGCGGTCGACCGGATCCGGCACCGAGATCAGCTACACCGTCAGCGCCGACAACCGCCTGCCCGGGGTGGCCGCGGTGCTGGCTCACGGACTGCTGTTCGGCCTCAAGCGGGCCGTGAACAAGGCCGCCTGAGAGGATCTGCAGCATGAGTGACGAACTGGCCCGCGAGACGTTCAATGCGCTCAAGGAGCGCACCGGGGAGATCCCCGACGCCGAGATCGACGCGTTCTGGGCGACGCTGCCGCCGGCCACCGTCGAGCAGATGATCGGCGAGTGGCGGGGCGGGGAGTTCGTCACCGGACACAAGATGAACGGCTTGCTGGACAAGGCCCGCTGGTTCGGCAAGACGTTCAACTCGATCACCGACGTGCAGCCCCTAGTCTGTCTGGACGAAGACGGCAACAAGTTCTCCAACACCCAACTCGGTAAGGGCGAGGCGAGCCTGTGGGCCGAGGAGTTCCGCGGCGAGGTGGTGGCGACCATGGTCTACGACGGTCAGCCCACCCATGACCACTTCAAGCGGGTCGACGACAACACCGTGCTGGGCATCATGAACGGCAAGGGCGCAGTGTTGGACAACGGCCGGTACTTCTACTTCTACCTCGAGCGGATCTGATCGTCCTCGTTGGTCTGATGCTCGGCGGTGGCACGGTCGAGTAGATCGACCAGCTCCGGATCCTCGCGAACCACCTGCCCGTCGTCGGGATCGAGTTCCACGATCTGACCGCACTCGTCGAGCAGCCTCCCGAAGATCCGCTCCCGATCGGCGGCGCTGTGGCCGGCTCCGCCGTCCAGGTAGGCCGTGGCGTACCGCCGGGCGTTGGCCATCGCGGTTTGAGTCCGGCCACGGCGGCTCAGCAGCGAGACGGCGACGGTGACCGCGAGCACACCCACGATCACCACCAGCGACAAGCCGGTGCCGATCTCGACGACGTCAACCGGTTCTGCGGAATTGATGAACGGCACGTTGTTCTCGTGCAGGCCGTGCAGGATCAGCTTCACGCCGATGAATCCCAGAATCACCGACAGCCCGTAGGACAGATAGACGAGACGATCCAGCAGGCCCTCGATCAGGAAGTACAGCTGTCGCAGTCCCAGCAGGGAGAACGCGGTCGCGGTGAACACGATGTAGGTGTCACGGGTGAGGCCGAAGATCGCCGGCAGTGAGTCGAGCGCGAAGATCACGTCGGTGCCGGCGATGGCGATCATCACCAACAGCATCGGGGTCATCGCTCGGCGTCCCGCGACCGTCGTGAACAGCTTGTCGCCGTCGTAGTGCTCGGTGGTGTGGATGACCTTCCGCGCCAGCCGGATGGCCACGTTGTCGGCTTTGAGGGCCTCGTCACCGCTCGCCGAGCGCAGCATGCTGCCCGCCGTCAGCAGCAGGATCAGCCCCAGGAAGTAGAAGGCCCACGCGAAGGTGTGGATGAATGCGGCGCCGAGGAAGATGAAGCCGGTCCGGGCGATCAGCGCCATGACGATGCCGAACAGCAGCACCTTCTGCTGGTCGGCGCGAGGCACCCGGAAGCTGGCCATGATGACCAGGAAGACGAACAGGTTGTCCACCGAGAGCGCCTTTTCGGTGAGATACCCGGCGAAGTACTCCGAGCCGGCGTCCTTGCCGCCCAAGACGAACATGGCGACCCCGAACAGTACGGCGACGCCGACGTAGCCTGCGGACCAGCGTCCGGCTTCCCGCAGCGTCGGAATGTGCGCCTTGCGGACATGCATGAAGAAGTCGAACGCCATCAGCCCCACCAGGCCGACGATCGTCAGTGCCCATAACCATCCGGGAATGTCCATGTGCCGTCCAGGTTAGGCCGTGGGACCGACGCTGGGCTGGCCAGCAGGTTGCCAGGCTATGACCGTCCGGTAAAGGCGATCAGCTTCTGCAGGGCCGATGCCGAATCGGGGACGTCGACCGGGTCATCGAATCCCGCTCGCACCCGGCCGGCCGGGGTGATGATCGCGTGCGCTCGGCTCAGCACGTACTCGGCCACTGGTTCGGCCACCTGCACCGTGCGGCCCGTCGCCGTCGCGTAGTCCCACGCGTGCACCAGGAATTCGAGCGCCAGAATGCCCACCGCCATCGTCGCCGGCAGCTCGTTGGGACCGATCGCGACGGCGCCCTGCAGGCCACGCCGGTGCCAGGCGTCCAAAGCGGGCCGGGCCGCGGCGATGACCCGCCGTTCCGGCGACTCGGCGGTGTCGCTGTCCGCGAACACCGCGCCGGCCGCGCCGCCCAGGACGCTGATGGAGTACAGCAGATGCTCGGTCAGCTGTGCGACGTCGAATTCCGAGCACGGCGTCGGATTGGACAGTTCGTCGCTGCTGATGTGATGCAGCACCTGCGCCAGCACCGCCAGGGCGGCTTCGGCGCCGGCCAGCTCGTCGGCAGGGGGGGCGTCGGGACCGGGTCGTAGATCGGAGGTCATCAGCCCACGCTACGGTCTGGAGTATGGCCGAGACCTATGAATCCGTCATCGTCGAGATCAAAGACCACGTCGCCCAGGTCACGCTGATCGGGCCGGGCAAGGGCAATGCGATGGGCCCGGCGTTCTGGGCGGAACTCCCGGAGGTCTTCGCCGCGCTGGACGCCGACCGCGACGTGCGGGCGATCGTGCTGACCGGCTCCGGCAAGAACTTCAGCTACGGGCTGGATCTGGCCGCGATGGGCGGCACCATGACGCCGATGCTGGCCGAAGGGGCGCTGGCCCGGCCGCGGGCGGACTTCCACCGCGAGCTGCAGCGCATGCAGGGTGCGATCACCGCGGTGGCCGACTGCCGCACCCCGACCATCGCCGCGGTCCAGGGCTGGTGCATCGGCGGCGGGGTCGACCTGATCTCGGCGGTCGACATCCGCTACGCCGCTGCGGACGCCAAGTTCAGCGTGCGCGAGGTCAAACTGGCCATCGTCGCCGATGTGGGCAGCCTGGCCCGGCTTCCGCTGATTTTGTCCGACGGTCACCTGCGTGAGCTCGCGCTGACCGGCAAGGACATCGACGCCGCGCGGGCAGAGAAGATCGGCCTGGTCAACGACGTCTATGCCGACGCCGATGCCTGCCTGGCCGCCGCACACGCCACCGCGACCGAGATCGCCGCCAACCCGCCGCTGACGGTGGCCGGGGTCAAGGACGTGTTGGACGAGCAGCGCACCGACCGGGTGGCGGCCAGCCTGCGCTATGTGGCGGCGTGGAACTCGGCGTTCTTGGCGTCCAAAGACCTGATGGAGGGCATCGGCGCCATCATGGGCAAACGCAAGCCCGAGTTCACCGGCGAGTGATGGCCTGGCTGCTGCTGTTGGGCGCGATCGGTTTCGAGGTCGCCGGAACGCTGTCGATGCGCGCCTCCGACGGATTCAGCCGGTGGCAGTGGGTGATCCCGGTGGCCGTCGGCTATGTGGTGTCCTTCGTGTTGCTGGCGATGGTGCTCAAGCGCGGGATTCCGGTCGGGGTGGCCTACGGAGTCTGGTCGGGAGTCGGAGTGGCGTTGACCGCGCTGCTGGCCCGGTTCTTTTTCGACGACCCGTTCACGCCGGTGATGGCCGGTGGCGTGGTGCTGATCGGCGCGGGGGTGTACCTGATGGAGATGGGCGCGCACGCATGAGCGACGACATGGCCCACCGCCAACCGGCCCTGGCCAAGATCATCGCCACCCTCGACGTCGAGCGCACCGACGACGAGCACTTCGTGGCCACCCAGCTGGACAATCCGGCCCACCATATCGTCGGCGGACATATCGCCGGCCAGGCGCTGATCGCCGCCAGCCGCACCGCGCCGGGCCGGGTGCCGCACAGTGTGCACGTCTATTACCTGCGGGCCGGGGACGCCCGCCGCCCGGTGGACCTGCACGTGGAGGTGGCCCGCGACGGCGGCACGCTGTCGACGCGCCAGGTCACCGCCCGCCAGGACGGCCAGATCCTGCTCGAAGTGCTGTCGTCGTTCACCACCGCCGTCGACGCACCCGAATACCAGCAGCCGATACCGGAAGTTCCCGAACCGGAGTCGCTGCCGACGTCGCAGGAGCAGCACGCCGCCTACGCGGGCGAACTGGGCGGTTACTGGGTGCAGCCGCACCCGTTCGACGTGCGCTACGTGGACGCGCCCCCGCGGATCGCCATGGAGGGTGCCGAACCGTCGCCGCGGCTGCGGATGTGGTGGAAGCCGTCCGGCGCGGTTCCCGCTGATCCCGCGATGCACAGTGCCCTGCTGACCTACCTGACCGGCACCAAGATGGTCGAGGCGGCGCTGGCCATGCGGCGAGCCAACCAGGCCAGCACGTTCAACGCGCTGATCGACCACGCGCTGTGGTTTCAGCGGCCCGTCGACCTCTCGGATTGGGTGCTCTCGGATCAGTTCACGCCCAGCGGGGTCGCCGGGCGCGGACTGACGAGCGCGACGCTGTACAACCGGGCCGGGCAGCTGGTCTGCGTGGCGACCCAGGAACTCTATTTCGGTCGGGGCGGGGCCCGGCGGCCCACGTAACGTGGCGGGCATGACAACTGACGGCACCATCCGTGTCCCCGCCGACCTCGACGCCGTCACCGTGGTCGGCGAGGAGGACCACGCCGGTATCGACCCGGCGGCCGTGGACCGGATCTGGCAGGCCGCCCGGCACTGGTATTCCGCCGGCCTGCACCCGGCCATCCAGTTGTGTCTGCGCCACAACGGTCGGGTGGTGCTCAACCGGGCCATCGGGCACGGCTGGGGCAACGGTCCTTCGGATCCCGCTGATGCGGAGCTGGTCCCGGTGACGGTGGACACCCCGTTCTGCGTGTACTCGACCGCCAAGGCCATCACCAGCACCGTCATGCACATGCTGGCCGAGCGCGGCGCCTTCGCCCTGGATGATCGGGTCAGTGACTATCTGCCCGACTACGGCCGACACGGCAAGCACCGCACCACCATTCGGCACGTGATGACACACAGCGCCGGGGTGCCGTTCGCCACCGGTCCCAAGCCCGACCTCAACCGCGCCGACGACCCGGAGTACGCCCAGGCGCAGCTGGCCAACCTGCGGCTGGTGTACCCACCGGGGCTGATGCACATGTACCACGCCCTGACCTGGGGGCCGCTGACCCGGGAGATCGTGCGGGCGGCCACCGGCAAAGACATCCGCGACGTGTTGGCGACCGAAATCCTGGACCCGCTGGGGTTCCGATGGACCAATTACGGCGTTGCCCCGCAAGATATTCCGTTGGTGGCACCCAGCCACGCCACCGGCAAGCAGCCGACCGGTGCGGCGGTCGCGGTGTTCCGCAAAGCGATCGGCGGGTCGGTGTACGAGATCATCCCGGTGACCAACAGCCCGTTCTTCCTGACCACGGTGGTGCCGTCATCGAACACCATCTCCACCGCGTTCGAGCTGTCGCGGTTCGCCGAGATCTGGCGCCGCGGAGGCGAACTCGACGGGGTGCGGGTGCTGTCACCGGAGACCCTGCGCGCGGCGACGGCGCAGTGCCGCCGATTGCGGCCCGACGTGGCCACCGGGCTGGCGCCACTGCGCTGGGGCACCGGTTTCATGTTGGGGTCCAAGCGGTTCGGGCCGTTCGGCCGGGGCGCTCCGGCTGCGTTCGGTCATCTGGGCCTGGTGAATTGCGCCGTCTGGACCGACCCCGAGCGGGGGCTGTCGGCCGGCCTGATTTCCAGCGGCAAGCCCGGCCAGGACCCGGAGGCCAAGCGCTACACCGCTTTGATGAACACCATCGTCGCGGAGATGCCGCGAGCGTAACCTCAAGCGCCACAGGCGTCACCGCTCCGGGCCATGTGGGCTGGTGCCCACCTCTGAGCGACAAATGGCATTACGTCAACCGGGCTGAGCCGTTGCGCCGGCACTTCACGTTGTTGCTGACTCTGCGGCTACGGCGAGAAAGTGCGAGTGACTTGCGCCGTGAGCGCAGAGTGAACGGAATCGGCCTGAAACGCGACCGCGGCCGCCGAGTCCGGTGAGGGACCCGACGGCCGCGATACGCGATCTGTCGGCGTTAGCCAGGCGTGCCGGGGTTGCCGGGGTTGCCGTTGGCGCCGGTAGCGCCGCTGGTACCGGGGATCGCACCGGGACCACCAGCCGCACCACCGGCACCACTGTTGCCGCCGTTGCCTCCAGCACCACCGGCCAGTCCGACGGCGGCGCTGACGCCGCCCTTGCCAGTCGGTACAAATATCGACCAAGGCCAAGTGGCCCGCGGCGTGCGCTCGCCGGGCCAGAGCCTCAAGAAATTCAAGGGCCGACAACTCGTCCAGATTTTGCATGCAAATAGATCGGTTGGCAATGTCCAGGTGTATCGGAACTGTCGCGGCGGCGTCCGAAATTGCCGCAGAATCCCTACGCGCTGAATATGCGTGCGACCGGAGGGCCGACGGCGTCCGGGGGCCGCCTTGGCTGAATAGGGCGGGGTTGCACGGTATCCGGCCACACGCGACTGCGGTCACCGGTGAGGTGCCCGCGGACGGACTCCGCCTAACCCGGTGTACATGGGATGCGAAAAATGGCGGTGGCGGAGGGATTTGAACCCCCGGACGGTGTTAGCCGTCTCTCGCTTTCAAGGCGAGTGCATTAGGCCGCTCTGCCACGCCACCGCGGGAAATCGTACCTTGGCCGGGTCAGTGCTCCCGAGCAGACGCAAACTCGCACGCGCACGGCGCCTTTAGTGCGAGTCTGCGTCAGCTCGTCACCGGGTCAGCCAGGTTGGCCGCTGCTACCGGTGGTGCCGGGCTGTCCCGGCGGGGTGCCGGTACCGGCCGCGCCACCGGAGCCGCCCGAGCCGGCCGCCCCGGCCGCGCCATGAGCGCCGTTGGACCCGTTGGTGCTGGTGCCGCCCGCGCCGCCGGCCGCGCCATTGCCGCCGGTTCCACCGTCACCGCCGTTGCCGCCGGGCAGGGTGTTGCCGCTGGAGTCGGTGCCGCCGTTGCCGCCCCTGCTACCGGCGCCGCCGGTGCCGCCCGCGCCGCCCGTGCCGCCGCTGCCGCCGTTGCCGGAGGCCGCGGTACCGCCGGCGCCGCCAAGGCCGCCGTTGCCGGCGGTGCCACCGTCGCGGCCGTCACCGCCGGGCCCGTGTGCGGGATTGGCTGCGGGCGCGCCGACCGAACCCGCACCACCGGCGCCGCCGTTGCCACCATTGCCGGCGTTCACGGTGCCCTGCGCATTACCACCGGTGCCGCCGGCACCGCCGCTGCCGCTGGCGCCGATGGTCCCAGATCCGCCCCTACCGCCGTCACCGCCGTTGCCGGCGTGGCTTGGGCCAACACCGTAGGGGTTGTCAGTGGGCATCGTGGCGCCGCCGCTGTCGCCACCGGCACCGCCGGCGCCACCGTTCCCGGCGATACCGCCTTCGCCGCCGGTAAAGGGGATAGACGCGGTTCCGCCGGCACCACCAGTACCACCATTGCCGCCCGAGGCGGTACCGCTGCCGCCGCTACCACCGCTGCCACCATTGCCGGCCGCGCTCCCACCGGAGGTACCTCCGCCGCTACCGCCGCTACCACCGTTGCCGCCCACGCTGACCACCCCGGCGCCGGTGGCGCCGTCACCGCCAGCCCCGCCGGCGCCCCCAGCACCGCCGGCTACGGGGCCGTAGCCGATGAAGCCGGAGCCGCCAGCACCGCCATTTCCGCCTCGACTCCAGATGGTGCCGGTCCCGTCGTTCCAGCCGGTGCTGGTGCCGCCGTTGCCGCCATTGCCGCCGCCATCTCCGCCGKTACCGCCGTTACCCCCGGCGTAGGTGCCGGTGCCGCCGTTACCGCCGACCCCGCCGCCGAGCTTGCCTCCGATGAAGCCGCCATTACCGCCATTGCCGCCGATGGTCTTCACGCCTGCGTCGTCGGTGGCGCCATTACCGCCGTTACCGCCACTGCCGCTGGCGCCACCCAACGTGTAGCCGCCCTCACCGCCGTTGCCGGCCTGGCCGGCGGTGGCGTCTCCACCGTTGCCACCGTTACCGGCGTTCCCGGAGGTGTAGTTCCAGTTACCGCCGGCGTCGCCGCCGTCGCCGCCGTTGCGTCCGATACCGCCGCTGCCGCCATTACCACCGTTCGCGCCGTCACCGGTACCGGCGTCGCCACCGTAGCTGCCGTTGCCGCCGTTGCCGAGGTAGTGGCCGGTGGCGTCTTGGTAGGCGTTGCCGCCGGCGCCCCCGTCGCCGCCGTCGCCGGCCATACCGGCCTGTCCCGCGTGCCCGTACATGGGGCTGGTGTAGATGCTCGACCCGCGTCCCCCTCCCGCGCCCGCGCTACCACCACTCCAGCCGCCGTTACCGCCATTGCCGCCGTCGACATGATCGAGGGTTCCGGTGGCGCCGTTGCCGCCATCACCGGCGTCGCCGGCGTTGCCACCGCTGCCGCCGTTGCCGAACATGAAGCTGCTGCGCCCGCCATTGCCGCCGTTGCCGCCATTGCCTCCGCCGGTGCCGTTCCCGTCACCGCCGCCTGTGTAGGTTCCCGCAGCACCCGCTGCCCCGGCCGCGCCTAGACCACCGTCTCCACCGTTGCCGAAGAACCACGCAGAAGCATTGCCGCCGTTTCCTCCGTTTCCGCCGTTGCCCAGGGCATCGGCTGTGGCACCCCCGGCACCGCCGTGTCCGCCGTTGCCCATCCAGGTGCCGCCGGCGCCGCCGTCACCGCCATTGGCGCCCGCGCCGCCGTCACCACCGGTGCCGCCATCGCCGAACCAGCCGGCCGCATTGCCGCCGTTGCCGCCGGCCACCCCGGCTTCGGTGCTGTCCCAACCGTTTCCACCGTCGCCGAACCACAAGCCGCCGTTATCACCATCGGGATTGGCTTCGGTGCCATCGGCACCGTCACCGATCAGGAACTGCCCGGCTGAGGTGTTGATCCAGCCGTTGACCATCGCCCCGAGGTCACTGTTGATCCAGTTCTCCATCGAGGTGTGCATCGGCTCGTAGAACCACTGATCCAGCATGGTGGTCCAGTCGAAGGTGCCCGCGTCGGCCGGCTCGGGTACCAGCCACGCGGAGGGATCGAAAAGATCAGCGATCCAGTCGAATTCATCGGCCTGAGCCGGCGGCGCCACGCTCAGCGGCACCATTCCGAAGGCTAGGAACGCACCGGCGGCGCCAACGGCGCCGATCGTGCGGCGGTGGCGACACGGGCTGGTGTGGTGACGGTTCATCGTGAGCGGGACCTCTCTGAAGAGTTGGGAAGTAATGGTTTAGGGGAATCAGAGCCCGAGCAGGTCGCCCAGCCAGCCGAACGCATCAGTTGCGGCGCCGGAGCCGCCGTCATCAAGCAGGGGCAGCTCCGCACCGGCCAACGGCGGAGTGACTACGACCGGGCCCTTGCCGTCCCAGCCCGACCCGAGCAGCGCGCCGACGGTCTGACCCCAGGCCTGCCAGGCCGCGATCGGTCCGATGCCGGCGCTGTTGAGATCGAGAGTGCCCAGCACCGGAACCCCGCTGAATTCGATACCGACACTTTGGAAGATCGATCCACCCACTGCGGGCACCGAGGCGGCGACCTCGCCGCCAGGGCCGAGCACCTGATACGGGCCGACCGCAACGGCGCCCGGCGACAGCAGCCCACCGAAGGCGATGTCCAGGTGATCCATGTTCATTCCGGCCGGAAACACCCCGAAGCCGTTGATCATCGGCAGCAGGGCGTCCAGGTTCAAGGTGGCGCCGTTGAAGAACGCGCCGCCCATGTTGATCAGGGTGTCGCCCAGGCTGTCGTGGTCGGTGATGCTGTTGAGCAGCGCCACCCACGGGCTGATGCCCGGCCCGATCATGCCCATCAGCACGGCGCTTGCCGGCGATCCCAGGTAGTCGATGATCGGCATGATCTGGCTGGCATCGACATCGGCAGGGATGTAGCCGCCGATCTGGCCGAACATCAGCGCATGGGTGCCGTCCATCGTGTGGTTGAGCACCGTGGAATGCGTTGCGTCGGTCTCGTTCTGCAGCGCCCAGCCCGAGATCACCGCATTCAGATGCTTCTGAATCTCCTCGTTGACGTCGTTGGTGGAGCTCGACGGGTCGTTGAGCAGCCGGTCGGCGTAGTCCATCTGGTTGGCCCAAAACTGTTGCATCCCCACCCCGGGCGCCAGGTACCAGTTGTTGAGCATGGTCGTGACATTCGCCGAGGCGGCACTGAGGACATCCTGGAACGCCCCCGTCAATGCCACCGCGTGGGATTGGACATCCCGCAGAACAGGCAACGGCGCGGACACCGGGGTGATGGCGACGAGACTGGCTCCGACCAGAGCCACGCCAGCGGTGGCATAGGGGCGAACGGTGGCGTGCAAGGGGAACTCCTCGGCAGATGGATTGGTGAGGCACTGAACAGCGCTGAACGTAACTAAGCGAGGGCTAAGTGTCTCTAATCGAACGTTGTTATCCACGAAGACGTTTGACGTGGCGGCACGCCGGGACCTTTCGACCGAGATCAAATTCCCTGGTCAACGCCACAATCGGAAGTCACTCATCGGCGACTACCGGGGCCTCAACTGTTTCAAGCGGTAATTACCAGCCGGTAACCATTCCGGTTGTCCCCCAAGCAGAACCACACTGCCCGACTTCAGCAAACTGTGAGAACACTGGGAGCCACAATGGGTCCTAGTGACTACTCAGAGCGAACTCGGGCGATCTGACCGGGCCGATTGCCCGGCATTGGCTTTGAGAGGCGAGCTGATCCGACGGCACGCATCGCCCAGGGCGATAGCCTGCTGGCGCGACATCGGGCCCAAGTAGTGACTGCGAATTTCTTTGGCGTAGCAGGCAAGTGCTGGTCCCAACCGCACACGACCGTGCGGCGTGATAGTGACAACGACGCGCCGCCGATCACCTTGGCTGGGGCCGCGGCGCACCAGCCCGTCGGACTCCAGGCGGCTGATCTGCTGGGTCAGTCGACTGGGTTGCAGTGCACACGCTTTGCCCAACACGCTCATCGGCGCTGATCCGCCAGGCGATTTCGCGATCAGATCCAACAGCAGAATGTCGATCAGGGCGAGCTGGATCGCCTCGACCAACCGATCGTTCACGACCGGGAACAGCGTCGCCGACGACGACATGAACTGGTGCCAGCAACGCTTCCCGGCGTCGTCGACGCCCGGCAGATAACACGTGGGTGCCTCCGGAAAGGCTTGAGTATCAATGCGAACGGGAATCGACGGGCCTGGTTCGACCAATGCGCGCCGCAGTTCGGAAAGCCGCAGTCCCTCGCTGATGCGCCAACAGTTATCCGCAACGGTGCTGGCCTGCCGAGTCGACAGCGAACCGAGTAGGTGAGTCGACACGGTTTGCGCGTAGCTGATGATCGCCGGGGCGATGATCGCCCTTCCAGCGTCGTTGAGAAGCGCGACGACGCCCCGTTTGTCCTGCGGATCGGGCTCGCGGCGCACCAGTCCCCGCTCCCCGAGACGGTCGATTCGCGTTGTCATCTGACGGCGAGAAGCGCCCAACAGGTCGGCCAGATCACCCATTCGGGCCGACCCGTCCGTGGACTTGGCCAGGATGTCGAGTACCCGCAAGTCGATCACCGACAGTTGATGATCCACGGTCAGCGCCCGGTTGAGCGCCGCGTCGAATCGCAGCACGGCTTCCAAATAGTGTTGCCATGCTCGACGTTCGGCGAGATCCAAGCCGGGTAAATCACTCCCCGTCCGGCGGCGATCATGGCGCTGCACAGCGTCATGTTAAGCGACGTACTTGGGGCTTCTGATCGTTTTCGGCCGCCTCAGGCCGGTAGTAGCGTGTCGGACATGCGCGCCATCATCGCCGAATCCCCCGACGTCCTCGCCTGGCGAGAGGTCCCCGATCTGCAACCGGCCCCGGGCGAGGTGCTCATTCGGGTGGCCGCGGCCGGGGTGAACCGCGCCGATCTGCTGCAGGCGGCGGGCAAGTACCCTCCCCCACCCGGGGCCAGCGACATCCTCGGCCTGGAGGTGTCCGGCGTCATCACCGCGGTGGGAGACGAGGAGACCAGCTGGTCGGTCGGACAACAGGTTTGTGCCTTGCTGGCCGGGGGCGGCTACGCCGAATATGTGGCGGTTCCGGCTGCTCAAGTGCTGCCGATACCGGACCGGGTGGATCTGGTGGATGCGGCCGGCCTGCCGGAGGTGGCCTGCACCGTCTGGTCGAACCTGGTCTTGACCGCTGGGTTGTCCGAGGGCCAGTTGCTGCTGGTACACGGTGGAGCCAGCGGCGTGGGCAGCCACGCCATTCAGGTGGCACGTCAGCTCGGGGCGTGGGTGGCCGTCACCGCCGGATCCGGGGCCAAGTTGGCGTTCTGTCGTGAACTGGGCGCCGAGATCACCGTCAACTATCACGACGAGGACTTCGTGGCGCGGGTGCGTGAGGCCGGCGGTGCCGACGTGATCCTGGACATCATGGGGGCGGCCTACCTGGACCGCAATGTCGATGCGCTGGCCAACGACGGCCAGCTGGTGGTTATCGGGATGCAGGGCGGGGTCAAAGGCGAGCTGAATCTGGGCAAGCTGATCTCCAAGCGCGCCCGGGTGATCGGCACCGCGTTGCGCGGCCGGCCGGTGGAAGGGCCGCACAGCAAGGGCACGGTGGTTGCCGCGGTGACCAGCGAGCTCTGGCCGATGCTCGGCGACGGCCGGATCAAGCCGGTGATCGGTGCGCGACTGCCCATCACGCAGGCCGCCGAGGCACACCGGATGCTGTCATCGGGTGAGGTGACGGGGAAGGTTGTGCTGACCGTCTAGGCGCCGAACGTGCGTGGCATCACAGCCATAGTGCCGAACACGAAGGCCTATCCGCCTTTTCGGGCGTCAGGGCGCATATTCGTCGCTGATCTTCGCCAGGCAACGTAGCATCATTGGCGAGCCAATTGTCGACGGCGCTGCCGTCAACGGATCTCCAGGAGGAGTTTTTCATGGTTGCCGGAACCGGTCGTGCCCCAACGGATTCGGGAGCGCTATGAGTGCGCAGATGCCGCGGCAACGTAGTGGTCTCAGCGACTACGTCCTCTCGATACCGCCGCCTCCGCTGCCGATACTGGACGAGCCCTACAGCACTCGCTTCGCTGATCCGGACAGAGACGCCGAGATGATCTCGGAGTGGATGAATCGACCGCATTTGGCCCAGACCTGGGGCTACGACTACCCGCCCGACCAGTGGCGCCGCCATCTGGAGGTCCAATTCGAAGGCAACTACGCACGGCCATACATCTGGCTTCTACACGGCGAGCCCATCGGCTACATGGAGTTGTACCGCGCTGCACAGGATGACATCGCGACCGTTTACGACGCCCATCCCCACGACGTGGGCTTGCACGGCGCGATGGCCTCCGTCGGCGCACTCAGGAAAGGACACGCCACCAACATCCTAGGCCCGTTGGCTCGGAGCGTATTCGAGGCCGATCCAGAGTGCCGACGGATCATGGCGGATCCCCAGGCCGACGGCTCCAATGGACGGCTGTTCTGGGAGCACATAGGCATGCCGTTCCTCGGCGAGCACTACATGGTGAAGTGGGATCAGAGAATCGCATTGTTCTGCTGGCCCCGGACACCGGAGGATATCCCAGGCCATCGCGCTACGCCCTAAACACCAACGGCCAGGGCGGTGACGGATCGTCATCCGTCACCGCCCTTTTCGATGCTGCCCAGTCGCCCTGCAACCAATGACAATCCCCGGACCCGACACCGAAGTGTCGGACCGGGGATTCATCCGTTTACGCCCTGCCCGGCGTCTGGCTAGGGCGCGCCCGTGCCACCGGCGCCGCCGGCGCCGCCCACACCGGCCGGGCCCTTGCCAGCACCGGCGGCCGTGCCAGCGACACCATTGGATCCCGCATTACCGGCGACACCGTCACCATTGGTTCCGCCGGCACCACCTTGGCCACCATCACCGCCCCCGCCCGCCCAGTTGGACTTGCTGGGTCGGGAGGCACCGTTGACGCCGTTGCCGCCCTTGCCGCCCATGCCACCGGCGCCGCCCTGAGCCTGGGTGCCGTCGGCGTTGGCGCCGCCTTGGCCGCCGGTGCCACCGGTACCACCGGCACCGCCACTGCCACCGGTACCGCCACCGCCGGTGCCCTGACCGACGATGCCGTTGTAGCCGGCACCACCGGCACCGCCGGTGCCACCGGTACCCGCCTTCCCGCCGGTGCCGCCCTGACCGCCGAGACCGCCGGCGCCGTGTTCACCGGCATTTCCAACGCCCAGCGCAACACCACCGGCGCCACCTTGACCGGCCGCGCCGCCGACGCCACCGTCGCCGCCCTGACCGCCGACGCCGCCGGTACCGCCGGTACGCCCGGGCAAGCCGAGGCCACCCGCGCCGCCGGCACCGCCGGTGCCGCCGTTACCACCGGTACCGCCGGTACCGCCGATCCCGCCGCTGCCGCCAAGGCCGCCCTTGCCCCCGTCACCGGTCACCGTGCCGCCCGCACCGCCGACACCGCCGGTGCCACCCGCTCCACCGGCAAACCCGGTGGCGCCCTTGGCGCCGTCGCCGCCGGCGCCACCGGCCATAGCGTTACCGTTCGGGTCCTTGGGCATGGAACCCGTGCCGCCGTTCGCGGCGACCGAGGTGTTGGCTCCGGCATTGCCACCCTTGCCGGCGTTACCACCGGCGCCACCGTCGCCGTGTTGGCCGGCCGCACCGCCGTTACCACCGTTACCGCCGGCGGCGCCGGCGCCGTTGGCGGCGTTGGTACCCGACGTGCCGTTGGCACCCGTACCACCGTTACCCCCGGCACCACCGTTGCCGTACTCGCCGGTGTAGCTACCGCCGGTGCCGCCGTTGCCACCGACCTGCGCCAGGCCGCTGCCCAGTGTCGTGCCATTGCCGCCGTTACCGCCCGTGCCACCGGCGCCGACGGCGCCGTGGTTACCTGCGGCGCCGCTGTCGGCTTGGGTCACACCGTCGCCACCGAGACCGCCGGCGCCGGCCGCGCCGCCGGCGCCGTAAGTGCTGCTGCTGTTACCGCCCTTACCGCCGGTACCGGCTGCGGCATTCGTTCCGCCACCCGCGCCGTCACCACCGCGGCCGCCGACACCGGCGTTACCGCCCTTGCCGCCGTTACCGCCATGGCCGCCTGACCCATCCGCACCGTTGTTGCCAACCGTTGCCGTACCGCCGGCGCCACCTTGGCCACCGGCACCACCGGCCCCGCCAGCCCCGGCCGCGCCGGTGGCGTCACCGCCGACACCACCGTTGCCGCCGGTTCCGGCCGTGGCGTTGGTTCCCGCGGTGCCGTTGGCGGCGTTTCCGCCGGCGCCACCGTCACCACCGATACCGCCCCGGCCACCGGCGCCACCGTCACCGGAGATGGAGCCACCGGCACCACCGACACCACCGTTGCCGCCGGCCGTACCGGCCGTACCGTCGGTGCCATTGACGCCGCTGGTGCCGCCAGCCACACCGTTGGATCCAGCGCCGCCGTCACCGCCGATGCCGCCGTGTCCGATCGTGCCGGCCGCGCCACCGGCACCGCCGTTACCGCCGGTCTGGCCGAGTGCAGCGTTACCGCCGTGGCCACCGTCACCGCCGTTGCCGCCGAGCACCAGGCCGTCCTGGCCGTCGGCAGCAGCCGTGCCGTTTCCGCCGATTCCGCCGGTGCCACCTTGGCCCGCCGTGCCAGCGGTGCCGCCCTGGCCACCGTTACCACCGGAGCCAGCGATCGTGCCGCTGCCACCGCCGGCACCAGCGCCACCGTTACCGCCGTTGGCGCCGTCGCCGGTGTTGCCTCCGGCGCCGCCCTTGCCGCCGGCCCCGGCAGCGCCGATGTTGCCGTTGGTGGCGTCGCCGCCGATTCCACCGCTGCCGCCGTTACCACCGGCGCCGCCGTCACCGTTGGTGCTGGTGGCGTCGCCACCGTTGCCACCGTTGGCGCCGCTGCCGGCCGCCGCATTGGTCCCGGTGGCACCGTTGTCGCCGGCGCCGCCGTGGCCACCGCTACCGCCGGCACCGCCGGCACCGCCGACACCGCCGTTGCCCGCCTCAGTACCACCGGCACCACCCTGGCCGCCGCTGCCGCCGTGGCCGCCGGCCGTGCCGGCCGTGCCGTTACCGTTGATGTCGGTGCCGCCATCGACGCCGGCCGAGCCGACGCCGCCGTTACCACCGGCGCCACCGGTGCCGATCACGCCGGCGTTACCGCCCTTACCTCCGGAACCACCGTTCTGCGCCGAGCCGTCGCCCAGGGTCTGGCCGGCACCACCGTTACCGCCGGCACCGCCGTCACCGCCGGAGCCGTTGGTGCCGTCCTGGCCGTCGCCAGCCTGAGCGCCACCCTGGCCGATGCCGCCGGCGCCGCCGGCACCACCGAGGCCACGGTTTCCGCCGTCTCCGCCGATGCCACCGTTTCCGGCAGCGGCGTCGATACCGCCGTTGCCGCCGTGGCCGCCCGCACCACCGTTACCGGCGTTACCGGCGTTACCGCCTGCTCCACCGACGCCGCCGGCGCCATTGCTGGCCGCGCCGCCCTGGCCACCGGCACCACCGGAGGCCGCGTTACCGCCCTGGCCGCCGTTGCCGCCAGTGTCGCCGGCCAAGCCAATGACACCGTCGCCACCATTGCCGCCGCTACCGCCCGTACCGCCGGCACCGCCAGCACCTGCGGCGCCCGACGTGGTACCTCCGGCGCCACCGTTACCGCCATGGCCACCGACGCCGCCGTTGCCACCGAGAGTGCCGTTGCCGTCGATGTCGGTGCCACCGGCCAGGCCGCTGCCGCCACGGCCGCCGGCACCACCGGCACCGCCGGTACCGATCGCACCGGCCGCGCCACCGTTACCGCCGTAGCCACCTGCCTGGCCGGTCACACCGTCGGCGAGCATTGCGCCGTTTCCGCCGGCACCACCGACACCACCGTTGCCGCCGCCGGCGACCACGCCGGCCGCACCGTCGGACCGGTAGGTGACACCGTCACCGTTCAGGCCGCCCTTACCGGCGGAACCGGCCGTACCGCGGTCGCCACCGGCGCCGCCGTTACCACCGTGTCCTGCGGTGTCTTCGATGCCGCCGCCAGCACCGTTGCCGCCGCGGCCACCGTCACCAGCCTGACCGGAGGCGCCGCCGTTACCGCCGATACCACCGCTGCCGTTGAGGCCGGCCGTTCCGTTGGTCGCGCCGCCGCCCTTACCGCCGGCACCGCCAGCGCCACCGTTTCCGCCGTTACCCCCGTTGCCGCCATCGGTGCCGTCGCCGCCGTTGCCGCCACTGCCCGCGGCGGCGTCGGTGCCAGCGAGGCCCTGCACACCTGCGCCGCCGGCGCCACCGTTGCCGCCGGCACCGCCGACACCGCCCTGACCGCCGTTGCCGGAGATCGAGCCGCCCTTACCGCCGTTGCCCGCGTTACCGCCGGCGGCGCCGTTACCACCGGTTCCGCCGTTGGCCAGAGCCGTCGAGCCGGTTGCGCCCGCGGCGCCGGCGCCACCGTTACCGCCGGCGCCACCGTTACCCACGGGTCCGGCATTGCCACCGTCACCGCCCGCGCCACCAAGCTGAGCGGTGCCATCTGCGAGCAGCACGCCGGTGCCGCCCTTGCCGCCTGCCCCGCCGTTGCCGCCGATAGCCGCGGTACCGGCGTTACCTCCGGCTGCCTGGGAGGTGTGGCCGGCGTTCCAGCCGCCCGCACCGGCCGTGCCCGCCGTGCCGCGGACTCCGCCGTTGCCGCCGTCACCGCCCGAGCCCGCCACTGCGCCCGTGCCGCCGCCGGCGCCGTCGGCACCGCGGCCGCCGTTGCCGGCGTTGCCGGCATTACCGGCGTTCCCACCGGCGCCACCAGAACCGTCGGCACCACTGGAGCCGTGGTTGGCCGCGCCACCGGCACCGCCGTTGCCACCGATACCGCCGTTACCGCCGACGCCGCCGTTGCCGCCGTTGGTCCCGTCCGCGCCGGAGGCACCACTGCCCGGGGTTACGACCGCGCCACTGACGCCGTTGGCACCGTGGCCGGCGTTACCGCCGGCGCCACCTACACCACCTTGGCCGCCCGCACCGCCGTTGCCGGCATTCGTTCCGCCGGCACCACCGACACCGCCCGCACCACCGACGCCACCGTGGGTGCCGTTGGTGCCGTTGCCGTCGCTCAGGGTGACGCCGTCTTCACCAGCCGCACCGGCACCGCCGTTGCCGCCGGCACCACCGGTGCCCACCGACGCCGCGTTACCGCCGTGCCCACCTGCGCCGCCACCCTGGCCCGTGTCCGTGCCGCTGATCAGGCCCGCGCCGGTGCCACCCTGGCCACCGGCACCACCGTCGCTGCCGATACCGGCCACGCCACCGCTGCCGTCCGCGCCGTCGCCATCGGTGCCCACACCGCCGGCTCCCGCGGTGCCCGCGGCCGCGCCGTCGGCACCGGCACCGCCCGCGCCGCCCGCGCCTGCGTTGGCAGCGCCGCCGCCACCGAGGCCCTTACCACCAGCACCCGCCGTTCCAGCGTTACCGCCGTCGCCCGCGGCGCCGCCGGCGCCGCCGATACCGGCCAGTGCCTCACCGCCCTGGCCACCGACACCACCCTGGCCACCAGCACCGGCGTTCCCACCGTTGCCGCCCGCGGCGTCGGCCACTGTTGCGTCCGCGCCCGCGCCACCGGCACCACCGTTGCCGCCCTTACCGGCGTTGCCGCCGGCGCCACCGTTGCCCGACGTGGAGCCACCGATACCACCGGTGCCGCCGTTGCCGCCGACGCCACCGACCGCTCCCGCAGTCCCGTTGCCGTCGCCGCCGGTGATCCCGTCCACGGTCGCACCAACACCACCGGCACCACCGGCACCACCGTTGCCGATCGAAGCCGCGTTACCACCAGCGCCACCATGACCGCCGCCCTGGCCGACTCCGCCGCTCAGACCCACGCCGGCGCCGCCCTGGCCGCCGACGCCGCCATCGCTGGCAATGCCGTCGGGGCGAGTGGAGCCATCCGCGCCGTTGGTGGTGCCGGCACCGCCGAGGCCTGCCTGGCCTGCCGCTCCACCGTCGGCCCCGTTGCCGCCGTTACCGCCGTTCCCCGCGGTCGCCGCACCGCCGCCGCCGAGGCCCTTACCGCCGGCGCCGGCGACGCCACCATTGCCACCCATGCCGGCGTTGCCACCGGTGCCACCAGTGCCATTGGTGGCCGCGCCACCCTGGCCACCGTTGCCGCCCGCGCCGCCGGCCCCGGCGTTGCCGCCGTTACCACCGGCCGTGTCGGCCACCGTGGCGTCCGCGCCCGCACCGCCGGCGCCACCCTGGCCGCCGACACCGCCGTAGCCGCCCGCGCCGCCGTTACCCGAAATGCTGCCGCCGGCACCACCCAGGCCACCGTCGCCACCGATACCACCGACCGCTCCGTCGGTGCCGTGTCCGTCGTTGCCGGTGACACCGTCTACCGTCGCACCGGCGCCGCCGGTGCCACCCATTCCGCCGTTACCGACCGCGGCGGCGTTGCCACCCTGGCCGCCGTTGCCGCCGCCCTGGCCGGTGTTCGTCCCGCTGATCAGGCCGTATCCGTCGCCTCCGCGACCGCCATCGGCACCGTCGGCCGCGATGCCATCGGTGCCGGTGGCCCCGTCCGCGCCCGCGTCGACCCCGACGCCACCCACGCCGGCCTGGCCGCCTGCGCCGCCGAGGGCGCCGTCACCGCCGTTGCCACCGGCACCGGCGTTGGCGCCGCCACCGCCGCCGCTGCCCTGACCGCCGACGGCCGCCGTGCCCGCGTTGCCGCCGGTACCACCGGCGCCACCTTGGCCGCCGGTGCCTTCAGCCGAGGTACCGCCGGCACCACCGGTGCCGCCCGCGCCACCCGCACCGGCGGCTCCACCGTTGCCGCCCGCGAGGTCCAGCAGGTAACCGTCGTCGGCTGCGCCACCGTTGCCACCGTTACCACCGGCGCCACCATTACCACCGGCGCCACCGTTGCCCGAGCCCACACCAGCGGCACCGCCGGCACCGCCGTTGCCGCCTACGGCACCGGTACCACCCGCGGTGCCATCGATGACCACCGTCGTTCCGTTGATTCCCGACGCGCCGTTGCCGCCGTCGCCGCCGACACCGCCGTCGCCGCCGATACCGGCCGTACCACCGGCACCGCCGTTGCCGCCGGCCTGCGGCACAGTTCCGCCGAGCAGTTCACCGTCTCCACCGCGGCCGCCGGCGCCACCGTGGCCGCCGCCGCCCTCGGCACCATCAGCGCCCTGGTCCGCCTGAGCACTGTTGTCCGCGTTCCATCCACCGGCACCACCGGCGCCAGCCGAGCCGCGGTTACCACCGGTACCGCCCTCTGCACCGGATCCCGCCGTGGCGTTGTTGCCGCCACCCGCACCGTCGCCGCCGCGACCACCATTGCCGGCATTACCGGCCGCGCCACCGGTACCACCCTGGCCGCCGTCGCCGTCGGCGCCGGCGTTGCCCGCGGTCGCGGTGCCGCCGGCACCGCCCTGACCACCGACACCACCGGCACCACCGTTGCCACTGTCACCGCCGCCGATACCGACCGTGCCGTCGCCGCCGCTGCCAGCCGCCGCGTCGACACCGGCCTGACCATCGAGCCCGTGGCCACCGGCACCACCGGTGCCGCCGACGCCGCCCGCACCACCGGCGCCACCGTTACCCACGGTGGTGCCGCCGGCACCACCGATGCCGCCCGCACCACCGGCCCCACCGACAACGCCGTCCGTGCCGTTACCACTGATGTCCGTGTGCCCGGCCGTGCCGGTCGCACCCTTACCGCCGACGCCACCGTTACCGCCGTCACCGACCGCCCCGGCGTTACCACCGTTGCCGCCCTGGCCACCGGCCTGCACGGTGCCATCGCCCAGGAGCTCACCGGCACCACCGGCACCACCGTTACCGCCGTTGCCGCCGGTGCCATCGGCGCCAGCCGCGCCCGAGGCCGCGTGGTTGCCGCTGCCGCTCGAACCACCGGCGCCACCCGCGCCACCGCTACCGATGGCACCACCGGCGCCACCCTTACCGCCGTTCCCGGCCGCTGCCCCGGTACCACCACCGGCACCATCGCCACCGTTACCACCGACACCGGTCGCCCCCGCGGCGCCACCGTCGCCACCGATACCACCGACACCGTGCGCACCCGCGGTGCCGTGCGCCGAGGTGCCGCCGGCACCACCGTCGCCACCGACACCACCCACGCCGCCGTTGCCGGCCGTGCTGGTCGCGTCACCACCGTCGCCACCGTTGTCACCGCTACCGGCGGCCGCATTCAGACCCGCAGTGCCGTCGGCACCGGCACCGCCGACACCACCGGTGGCACCGCGGCCACCGGCACCACCGGCACCACCGTTGCCGGCCTGCGAACCACCGGCACCACCAGCGCCACCGACACCACCGGCGCCACCGGCCAGACCCGTGGTGCCATTGCCGTTGGCATCGGTGTGTCCGGCCACGCCAACCGCACCGTCACCACCGGCACCACCGGCGCCACCGTTGCCCAGCGAACCGCCGTCACCACCACGGCCACCAGCACCACCGGCGCCACCGGCGATGGTGGCGTCGGCGCCGTCGCCACCACGACCACCGTTACCACCACCGGTCGCCGCCGTACCCGCATTACCCGCAGCGCCACCAGGCGCAGCCGCACCACCGGCACCGGCCACACCCGCGTCACCACCGCGACCACCGGCGCCGCCATCGATGTGCGCACCATCGCCGTCTGCGCCGGCGCCACCGTTGCCTCCGGCACCGGCATTACCACCATCACCAGCGGCGCCGCCAACACCCGCGACACCCGACGAGCCCAGCAGACCACCAGAGCCAGCCGCACCACCGAGACCCGCGGCACCACCGGCACCACCGTTACCACCGTTACCGGCCGCGCCGCCATCGGCGCCCGGTGCGGTGGCGTCGATGCCGTCACCGCCATCGCCACCGTTACCACCATCGGCACCAGCACCACCGGCACCACCCTTACCACCGGAACCGATCAGCCACGAACCCTTACCACCGGCACCACCATTACCACCAGCACCACCATTCGCACCGGCAAGACCATTCAGCCCAGCACCAACCGCCGCCCCAGCAGCACCCACCGCACCATCGCCACCAAGACCACCATTACCGCCCGAACCGAACGCCAACCCAAGACCATCACCACCGGCACCACCAACACCACCGGCACCACCAGCGATACCAGCACCCGCAGCACCACCATCACCGCCGATACCCATCCCCCAGCCACCGTTACCACCGGCGCCACCGTCACCACCATCAACACCCGCACCACCGGCGCCACCATCGCCGAACATGCCCGCCGAACCACCAACACCACCAGTGCCATCAGCAGCCGTACCACCAGCACCACCATCACCGAACCACAAACCACCAGCACCACCAGCAGCCTGCGCCAGCGTCCCACCATCAATACCGTCAGCACCATTACCGATCAGAATCTGACCG
>NZ_UWOA01000115.1:0-764 GCF_900604305.1 Mycobacterium sp. P7213 | reverse complement strand
CAAATAGGCGCCGCCGTCGCCGTGCTCGCAGGCCTGCTCGTAGGCGGCCAGGTGGGCAAGCTTCTCCGCGGCGGTGAACGCACGCCGCCGTCGTGGCCCATCGGCCCGAGGGTGGACTGGATCCATCCGCTCATTGTCGATCACCGACATAATCATGGAACTGGTCATGGTGTGTTGATCCGTATCTCGCCCTGCTACAGGCCGATTTGCTATGAACTACTGGACTCAACTCACCCTGACACGCAGGGCCCCCGGGAGCTCTTGCACGCTGAAGCACCGGCTTTGCGTGGCAACCTTGCGCAACACTAAACCCGCGAACTACCTTCTTAGCTACACCTCAGGATTGAGGCCTGCAGAAGGAGCGCGTCGGAATGTCTCACCGCAGCAAGGTTGTCGGAGTAGCCGCGTTTTTGGCGCTAGCTCCCATTGCCCCGTCGGCTCAGGCTGATTTCGACGACATGCTCGATGTCCTCGTCGCACCTTTTGCCACCGCAGCCGGCGAACTGGACCCCCAGGCCGTCACCGACAACACCGCGTGGGACACCTTCTTCTCTGCCGAGCACTGGGACGCCGCCTTCGCCGCGCTGGCTGAGCCCGGCCCGGCACTCTCCTTGGCCTTCGACCCCTACGCCGGGCTGTACAGCCTGGCCGAAAAATGGATCGACAGCGAATTCGGCAGCCAGGTCAACAGCGTCATCAACCAGATCTTCGGCTCCACCGTGATCGGCAACGGCGCCGACGGCACCGAAGCCAACCCCAACGGC
>NZ_UWOA01000054.1:0-31615 GCF_900604305.1 Mycobacterium sp. P7213 | reverse complement strand
GGTCTCGGGGGTAACGCCGGCAGTGGTGCTGATGGCTCGGCGGGGGCGGCGGGCCGTGATGGTCTCAGTGACGGCAATACCTCGATCGATGGGGAGGCCGGTGGCGCTGGTGGCGCCGGTGGTAACGCCGGTGTCGGTGGCGCCGGTGGCTCTGGTCGCGGTGGCCAGGCCGCTTCCGGGGCCGATGGTGTCGCCGGGCAAGGCGGCAATGGTGGTGCCGGTGGCCGGGGCGCTGACGGTGTCGATGGCACGCGGGCGGCCGCGCCGGGTGGCAACGGCGGCGCTGGGAGCAACGGCGGCAACGGTGGAAACGGCGGCGCGGCCGGTACCGGCGGCCGCAACTCCGATGGCAGTGCCAGCGGGCTCGACGGCATTCAGGGCAACGGCGGTGACGGCGGCGACGGCGGCGATGGCGGTGCGGGCTATCACGGTGTGAGCGGAGTCAACCCCGGCGACAACGGTCAAGAAGGCGGCAGGGGCGGCGCAGCAGGGTCCGGCGGTCATGGGGGGACCGGTGCGGTCGGCGGGGCTGGCGGTAACGGCGGCAACGGTGGTCAGGGCGGCAACGGTGGCGAAGGCCGCGACGGGTACGACGCAGCCGGCGACGGGAACGCCGAGGCGGGTGCTCACGGTGGCAATGCCGGCGACGGCGGGAACGGCGGTGCCGGCGGTCGCGGTGGTACGGGCGGCAACGGTGGAGCTTCCACGGCAGCGGGCGGCGTGGCAGGCGCCAACGGCAACGGCGGCAATGGTGGTCACGGCGGAGCCGCCGGCACGCCCGGCGATGGTGGCGACGGCAAGGCTGGCGACGCCGCTCACCTCGCGGGSGGTAATGGCGGCAACGGTGGCAATGCCGGTGCGGCCGGCACGGGTGGCGAACGTGGCGCGGCCGGGACCGGCGGCAGCGCCGGTACTGGCAATGCGGGCCAAGAGGGATTGTCCGGCAGCGGTGTCACCGGTGTCGTCGGCAACGGTGGCAACGGCGGCAACGGCTACGACGCCGGCAGTGACGACCAGGCTGTAGCGAGCACCAACGGTGGTAACGGTGGTGCTGGCGGCAATGGCGGCGACCGCGGCAATGGGGGCAACGGTGGCCACGGTGGCGATGGGACCACGGGTGCTCAGGGCGCAGACGCCCAGAATCCAGGGGCGTCAGGAAGCGCCGGCGGCACCGGCGGATCCGGCGGGAAGGGTGGCGCGGGCGGCGCGAGCGGCACCCAAGCCGGTAATGCGGGGTCCGGAGGAAACGGCGGTCACGGAGCTACCGGTGGCGACGGCGGCAAGGGCAATGACGGAGCCACCGGCAGTTTCGCCGACGGCGGGACCGGCAATGGCGGCAACGGCGGCAACGGCGGAGCCGGCGGTCACGGTGGCAACGGGGGCGACGGCGGTGCGGCGGGCGCACTGAACAACGGCAGCGGCAGCGCCGGAACGCAAGGCACGGGCGGCAATGCCGGCAGCGGTGGTAACGGCGCCAACCCCGGAGACGGCGGCAACGGGGCGTCCGGGATCGCCACCCACACCACTGGCGGCAACGGCGGAAACGGCGGCAATGTCGGCCACGGTGGTACCGCAGGTACGGCAGGAGTCGGCTCGAACGGCAGTGGCCAGGCCGGCAACACCGGCAGTGCGCCGGTCGGCGTCGTCGTTGGAAACGGGGGCGACGGCGGCGCTGGCTACACCCCGGCTCCTCCCGCCGCCCCGGGCCAGTCCGCTGCAAACGGTGGTGCCGGCGGCAACGGTGGCAACGGCGGCGACCACGGTAACGGCGGTAGCGGCGGCATGGGCGGCAACGGTGCCAATGGAGCGGACGCCACCACCATGCAGTCCGGTGCCGGCCGCGGTGGCAACGGTGGCAACGGAGGCACCGGCGGCAAGGGTGGCCGGGGCGGGTCGATCATGGGCTCGGACGGCGAGGTCGGTGATGGCGGCAACGGCGGCGCCGGGGGCGCGGGTGCCACTGGTGAGTTCGGGGTGAACAACGGCTACGGCGGTACCGGTGGCACGGGTGGCAACGGCGGCAACGCCGGGGGAGCGGCCGGTCAGGCCGGTAACGGCGGTACCGGTGGCATCGGTGGGGCCGGTGCCGACGGCGTGCGCGGCTACAACGGTGGCACGGGCGCTCACGGCGGTAACGGCGGTACCGGTGGACTGGCCGGGACCGTCGGCCTCGGCGGTGCGGCCGGTAACGGCGGCGACGGCGGTGCCGGCGGAACCGGCGCGGCCGGCGAGGTCACCAACAACAATGGCCAGGGTGCCAACGGCGGAACCGGTGGCCTGGGTGGCAATGCCGGCAACGCCACCGGCAAGGCGGGCAACGGTGGTGTCGGCGGCGATGGTGGTGCCGGTGCCTACGGCCAAGTCGGCTACAACAACGGCTACGGCGGCAACGGCGGAAGCGGCGGGACCGGGGGGCTGGCCGGCACGGTGGGATCCGCCGGGCAGGTGGGCAACGGCGGYACCGGTGGAGCCGGTGGAGACGGTGCGGATGGGCGCGTCGGCTACAACAACGGCTACGGCGGCAACGGCGGGCACGGCGGGTCTGGCGGAAACGCAGCAAACAGCACTGGCCAGGCCGGTGCCGGTGGAGACGGCGGCAAGGGCGGTCATGGCGACGACGGCCAGCTGGGCTACAACAACGGCTACGGCGGCAATGGCGGTAGCGGCGGTAACGGCGGGCAGAACGGATCTGTCGGCACCGTCGGGCCGATCGTCAGCAGGGGCGGCGATGCCGGAGACGGAGGCAACGGTGCGGACAGCACCTCCACCTCCAACAACAGCTACGGCGGCAACGGTGGCAGTGGGGGGCACGGCGGCAATGCCGGCGCTGCCACTGGCCAGGCCGGTTCCGGAGGGAATGGCGGTACCGGTGGAAACGGCCGGGCCGGCCGGATCGACGCCAACAACGGCTACGGCGGCAACGGCGGACGCGGTGGTAATGGCGGAAACGCCGGCAGCATCGGCACTGGTGGAATCGGTGGCAACGGTGCCTACGGCGGCGATGGCGGAGCGGGCGCGAACGGCGACATCTATCGCAACAACGGCACCGGCGGCATCGGCGGCACCGGTGGGGCCGGTGGCAACGCCGGAACCAGCAGTCCGGATGCTTTAGCTGGCCGCGGCACGGAGGGCAGTCAAAACGGCGACGGCGGCAACGGCGGCGTCGGGGGTAACGGTGCCAACGGAGTCTCCGGAGTCAACGGCGGCAACCCAGGCGTGGGCGGTGCGGGCGGTACGGCCGGCGCCGCGGGGACAGGTGGTTCCGGTGGGCAGGCAGGTTCTGGCGGCCAGGCCGGCGCGACGGGCGCCCCGGCCTAGCCGGCTTGTCGGGTCCGGCGGTGCGCTGCTGGAGGCATGCAGCGCCATCTGCAGTGGCCGACGCTATATATCCTGTGTCGCGAGTCTCGCCGACTAGCGAGGCGAAACTCGGAGAGGAGTGGCGCCCATGCGCGTGCTGGTGATCGGTTCCGGCGCCCGGGAACATGCGTTACTCCTAGCCCTTCGCAACGACCCCAAGGTCGATCACCTGGTGATCGCCCCCGGCAACGCCGGTACCGCCGCAGTGGCCGAGCAACGAGACATCGACATCACCTCGGCTACGGCGGTCACCGCCTTGGCCCGCGACGTCGAGGCCGACCTGGTGGTGATCGGGCCGGAGGTGCCGCTGGTCTTGGGTGTCGCAGATGCGGTGCGTGCCGCCGGGATCGCCTGCTTCGGGCCGTCGCAGGACGCCGCCCGCATCGAAGGCTCCAAGGCGTTCGCCAAGGACGTGATGGCCGCCGCCGGCGTGCGCACCGCCCGCTCGGAGATCGTCGACAGCCCCGCCGACCTGGACGCCGCCCTGACCCGGTTCGGGCCCGATGCCGGGGAGGCGGCCTGGGTGGTCAAGGACGACGGGCTGGCCGCCGGCAAGGGCGTCGTCGTCACGGCAGATCGGGCAGCGGCCCGGGCCCACGCCGCCGGACTGCTCGACAGCGGGCATCCGGTGCTGCTGGAATCCTTCCTGGACGGTCCCGAACTATCCCTGTTCTGTGTCGTCGACGGCGCTACCGTGGTCCCGTTGCTGCCGGCGCAGGACTTCAAGCGGGTCGGTGACGGCGACAGCGGCCCCAACACCGGCGGCATGGGCGCTTACGCACCGTTGCCGTGGTTGTCCCGGGAGGCTGTCGCCGGCATCGTCGCCGACGTCGTTGAGCCCGTCGCGGCCGAACTTGTCCGGCGAGGCGCCCGGTTCACCGGATTGCTGTATGCCGGTCTGGCGATGACGTCGACCGGGCCGGCGGTGGTCGAATTCAATTGCCGCTTCGGCGATCCGGAGACCCAGGCGGTGTTGGCACTGCTCGAGTCGCCGCTCGGGCAGTTGCTGCATGCCGCCGCCACCGGCGGGCTCAGCGAGTTCGGCAAGTTGCGCTGGCGGGATGCGGCGGCGGTGACGGTGGTGCTGGCCGCGGAGAACTATCCCGGCCGGCCGCGCGTCGGTGACGTGATCGTGGGCGCCGAGGCCGACGGGGTTTTGCACGCCGGCACCGCACGCCGTGACGATGGGGCGGTGGTGTCCTCCGGCGGGCGGGTGCTGTCGGTGGTGGGTGTCGGAGACGACCTGAATGCCGCGCGTGCCGACGCCTACCGGATCCTCGACTCAATACGCTTGCCGGGAAGCCACTTCCGCAGCGACATCGGCGCGGCCGCCGCCCAGGGGAAGATCCAGATCTGACCGCAGGGGCCTACCGCTATCCTGGGTGGCATGGCTGACCACACTGAACCGGAGTCCACTGAATCCGAAAAGCAGGACGACCCGGCGAAAAGTGAATCCGAAGCGCAGGAACGCCCGGCAAAAGCCGCCGGCACGGCGAAAAGGCGGTCAGCTCCGACCCCGGCTCCGACACCGCCGCAGTCGAGCACCGTCCGCCCCCTGCTGATCGCCGCGGCGGTCGGACTGGTAGCCGGGCTCATCGGTGGTGCGGCCGTCGCCGGCTTGTGGCACCCGTCCGGTGGCTCGTCCTCGGGTGGTTCTGCCAAGTTCAGCGGTGAGCAGGTCAACGACGCGAAGAAAGACGTGTGCGGCGCGGTCGTGCTCGCTCGCCAAGCGGTGGCCAACAACATGCACATGAAAAACCCGGAGCCGGAGAACCCCGTGGCCCAACTCGCGGTGGCCGCCAACGCCCGGTTGTCGCTGACTGCGGGTGCGGCTTACCTGCGTGGCCGGCTCGAGGCGGACCCCGCGACGCCGCAAGACATCGTGGACTCCACCGAGAAGATGGCCGGTGCGCTGGAGCGCCTGAACCTCAGCTACCTTGTCGGGCAACCGAATACGGAGCGCGAGCAGCTGGGGCATGACCTCGATTCGCACATCACCACGCTGGGCAAGCTCTGCCAGCAGTAGACGGTGGTCACCGTCTGAGGTGACGCTGCACGCCGCGTCAGAACCAGCTACTCGGGTCGAAGAAGTCGAAGCCGCCGGCCGTCAGGTCGATGCCCGACACCGCATCTCCGGCGTCCAGCGGTGCGACGGCGTCGAACATGCTGAACATGCCCGACAGGTCGATGTTGCCGAACGGGGTGATCAACGTGTCGGTGATGCTGGACGCGGCCGTGCCGTCGGCGTTCGCCACGGCCTCATAGACGTTCGTGAAGCCCCAGAGATCGGTGACGCTGTAGACCGTGCCCAGTGTCGGCAACTCCGCGATTTGCGCGTCGGTCAGACCTGAGATGGCATCGACTGAGGTGACGGTGAACTGAGTGGTCTCGATGCCGAAGATGTTCGACATGTTCTCGCCGAGAGTGACTGTGCCCAGGTCGGCGCCGCTGCTGTCGTACATGGCGACCCCGGTCTGGCTGGGCAGGAAGGCTCCCAGCGCGTTGACGCCGGCGATCTGCAGCAGCGGCGCGATGCCGAACAGCGGATAGGCGCCATCGGTGTTGAACCCGTCGCTGCCTGGGTCGAAGGTGAGGCCGCCGATGGTGAACGCGTTGTCGGAGAGCGTGGCGCTGTCAGACGTCGCAGCGAGTGCCCCCAATGGTGCCGCCGGGTCCAGCGGGGCGGTGGCATCGAATGACGTCGGTAGGTTGAGGTTGCCGAACGGAGTCACCAGGGTGTTGGTGATGGCGGCCGATCCGCCGCCGGTTCCCGGGATGGCTTCGTAGACGTTCGCAAAGCCGCCGCCAAAGTCGGTGACGCTGTAAACCGTTCCGACCGCGGGCAGGTCGCTGAGGTTCATACCGTTGAGCACCTCTGCGATGTCGGCAGTGGTGATGCCGCTGCCGGTCAGATTGATGCCGCTGCTGGCGAGGGCGATGGTGACCGCGGTGTCGTCGATCTCGCCGTTGCCGAAGGTCAGCGGTGCGCTGTTGGCTGCCAAGGCAGCGGCCAACTCCTGCGCGGTGAAGTTGGCGCCGGTGAAGTCGAGTTCGGCGCTCAGCGCGCCTTGGATCGCGTCGGCGGCCGGGGTGATGGCCCCGACGGTGAACTGCGTGCTGTCGATCCCCAACAGGTCGGAGTACCAGAGATAGCTGGCGACGCTGCCGGCGTCGCTGCCGTTGGTGTAGACGTCGAAGACCTGGGACGTCTGAGTGCCGCTGGTGCCGGTGCCGCTGATGTTGATCCCACTGGCCGCGAAGTTCAGTAACGGGGCGAAGCTGGCCAGCGACAGCGGTTCGGCCACGGTGACTCCGCCGCTGCCCGGGTCGAAGGTGGTGCCGCCGATGGTAAAGGCGTTATCGCTGAGACCGGTGACGCCGGAGGTGTTCCCCAGTGCTTCCAGCGCCGCACCCGGGTCCAGTGGTGCGATGGCGTCGTAGGACGTCGGCAGGTCGAAGTTGCCGAACGGGGTCATCAACGTGTTGGTGATGCTGGCCGCGGCTGTACCGTCGGCGTTCGGGGTGGCCACGTAGACGTTGGCGAAGCCGCCACCGAAGTTGGTGATGCTATAGACGGTGCCGTCGGCCGGGAGCTCGGCAGCCTGACCGTCGGTGAGGCCCGCGGCGGGATCGATGCTGGTGACGGTGAACTGCGCCGTCTGGATGCCCAAGAGGTTCTGCACGTTGGTGGAGGTCAGGATCGTACCGAGCGTGACGCCGCTGCTGTCTTCGAGCGTGAACTGCTGCGATCCGAGACTGAGCAGACCCAGCAGGCTGTCGCTGCCCAGCGACAACAGCGGTGCGTTGGCGAATACCGGGGTGAGGGGCTCATAGCCGGGCGTCGCTGCGCCTAGGAAGTCGATCGCCATCGGGTCGGTGAAGGTGAGGCCGCCGATGGTGAAAGCCGCGTCGGCGTCGCTTTCGGCGACGGCCGTAGCGGTTTGCAGGAACGCGGCGGTCAGCAGCCCGCCGCCCGCAGTGACGGCGGCAGCGGTCAGTTGCATACGTCGATTCCTCTTCACAGGTATTCCTCTCTGTTCGATTGGATTTCAGGCAGTGCGTCAGAGGCCGAAGAGCGCCAGCGGGTCCCAGGAGGAGGCCATCGCTGACATCGCGTCGTCGAGACCGGTGAAGGCGTCGCCCGGGTCGAGCGGGTTGGCGGCGTTGAACATGTCGAACAGCGAACTCAGGTCGACGTTGCCGAACGGGGTCACCAGGGTGTCGGTGATGGTGCCGTCCTCCCCGGGCGTGGCGATGTAGATGTTCTGCCAACCGCCGCCGAAGTTGAGGACGTCGTAGACCGTTCCCTTCACCGGCAGCAACGCGTCATCCATACCGTCAGCGGCCGTGACGCTTTGGACGGTGAACTCGGTGTTGGCCATACCCAGCAGGTTCGCCACATTTACGCTGGCCCGGATGGTTCCGAGGTCGGTGTCGTCAGTCCCGCCGTAGATGGTGAAGTCTTGCGGCGCAAAGTTGATCGGGTCCACCCCAGCGCCGAGAGCGACGGTGGCGCCGCCGAGGCTCAGCAGCGGCGCGGCGCCGAACAGCGCGGGAATGGCGCGGAAGCCCTCGGCCACGTTGTCGCCCGCTCCGGTGAACGGGTCGAAGACGTAGCCGCCGAGGCTGAAGGCGTCGTCGCCATAGGAGCTGTCGCCGACCTGCAGGCCGGTGAAGGCGTCACCCGGGTCGAGCGGGTTGGCGGCATTGAAGCCGCCGACCAGTGCGTCCAGGCTCATGTTGCCGAACGGGGTCACCAGGGTGTCGTGAACGGTGCCGTGGGTGACGGTGCCGTCTTCGGCGACGACGTCCGGGGTGGCGGTGTAGACGTTCGCCCAGCCGCCGCCGAAGTTGAACGCGTCATAGACCGCTCCCTTAACCGGCAGCAACGCGTCGTCAACACCGTCGGCCGCTGTGACGTCTTGGACGACGAACTGCGTGTTGGTCATGCCCAACAGGTTCGTCACGTCCACCGCCGTGTGGGCGGTGCCGATCTCGGTGGCGCTCGACCCGGTCCCGGTGTAGACGGTGAAGTCCTGGGGTGCGAACGGGGTGGGCTGCACGTTGGGGAAGGCCGTGCTGATCACCAGTTGGCCGCCGCCGAGATTCAGCAACGGCGGGATACCGGCGAGCGAGCTGACGGGGGCGAAGCCGTCGGTCACCGTGCCGTCCTCCCCGGTGCTGAACGGGTTGAAGGTGAAGCCGCCGATGCTGAAGGCGTCATCGCCGATGCTGCTGTCGCCGGCCTGCAGCGCGGCGAACGCGAGGGACGGGTCGAGCGGGTTGGCGGCGTTCATGCCGACGAACAGCGCGTCGAGGTTCATATTGCCGAACGGCGTCACCAGGGTGTCGGTGACGGTGCCGTCCTCGCCGGGAGTGGCGACATAAACGTTGTAGAAGCCGCCGCCCAGGTTGAACACGTCGTAGACGGTTCCGGTCACGGGAAGTGCCGAGGCCTCGACACCATCGGCGGGGGTGCTGCCGGTGACGGTGAACGCGGTGTTGGGCAGGCCGAACAGATAGGAGACGGTTTCGTTGGTGTCGATGCTGCCGAGCGACGTGGTGCCGTTGGATAGATCGAAACTCTGCGGGGCGAGGTCCAAGATGTTTCTACCGACCGCCACCGACCCGCCGCCCAGGCCCAGCAGCGGCGGCGCCAGGTTGAGCGGTGCGACGAGGTTGAAGCCCTGGCCGCCGCCAGTCAATGTCGGATCGAATGTGGTGCCGTCGATGGTGAAAGCGTCTTCACCGGGCGCGGCGGCAGCGACTGCGCCCTGGACAAAGGCCACTAATGCCGCGGTGATCAAGCCGCCACCCGCGGTGGCAGCAACGGTGGCCGTTCGGATAAGTCGATTTGTCATCACGGGCCTTCCAATCCGTCGAAAGGGCTCAGAAAACGTTGAGTTAAACGTGAGTGCGCATTCTGAATTTATCCCGAGTGCTCTTCGTCACACAAGATATTTGCGGTTATGTAAATGCGGCAACTTTCTCCAAAGTCCTGGAAAACAAGCGAAATTCGCGAACCGATAAGTCCGATTTTCGCAACGAATCGTCCGAGTTTGGAAACGATGGGTGGCGATCGCGCCGCGAGCGGCTGAGATATGTCCTTTTTAAGTGGAACTTGCGCTCAGGCCGTCAGCAGAGGAGCTGTCCAAGTCAACTCGGCCGGAATCTGGGAACTCCAATATGTGCCGTCGTGCCCACCGGGGGAGAACCCGCCCGCGGGAGGGTTGGGCAGCTGGGCGATAAACGCCTGAGTTGCTGAATAGAACGGGTCGTCGTTTCCGCAGTCCACCCGAATCGGTATCGAGCCGAGTGCGGGCATCCCGAAAACGGAGTTGGCCGAGTAGTCCGACGCGCCATCGAATGCCCCCGGCGCTGTCGCTCCGGGGGTCAGCCACAGTGCGGGGCTGACCGCGCAGATCGCTGCGGTTCGGCGCGCGCCGAGTCGCCCCCCCAGCAGCAGCGCGCCGTAGCCGCCCATCGACCAGCCGATGAAACCCACTCGCGAGGTGTCCAGGCCCTGCTCGGCCAGCAGTGGCAATAACTCCTCGGTCACCATGGCCCCCGAGTCCTCCCCGGATGTGCGGCGGTGCCAGTAGCTCCCGCCGCCGTCGACGGCAACCACCGCGAACGGCGGCAGCCCCGCGTCGACAGCTTCGGCCAGGCCCTGTTCGACCCCACCGGCCATCACCGTCGCGGCATCACTTCCCTTGCCGTGCAACGCGATCAGCGGACGCAACGTCCCGGTCTGGCCGGGGGGCCGGGCGATCGCCCAATTGGTGGTGATACCGCCGCGCGCGGCCGAGACGAACGAGCCCGTCGTCATTGTGGGTGCGGCCTGCGCGGGCCGCCCACCAAGTAGTGAACTCGCCCCCAGTGCGCCCGCACTGCCCAGCATGACCCCGGCGCGCAGCACCGCTCGTCGGCTCAACACAGGCATGGCGGCCATCATGCCAGCGGGGTGCTGTTTGTCGGCAAAAGACGGAAACGCATGATGCGTCGCAACCTGGGCTGGCAGCATCTCTAGGCGTGATGACAGCAGTTACGCCCAAGGGCGAGCGGCGGCGGTATGCGCTGATCAGCGCCGCTGCCGAGCTGCTGCGCGAAGGCGGGTTCGATGCGGTGCGACACCGCGCCGTAGCGCAGCGGGCCGGTCTGCCACTGGCATCGACGACCTATTACTTCTCGTCACTTGAAGACCTCATCGCGCACGCGGTCGAACACATCGGGATGTTGGAGGTCGCGCAACTGCGGGCTCGTATCACCGAGCTGTCCCGGCGTCGGCGCAGTGCCGAGACCACGGCGGACATCCTGGTCGAGCTGTTGGTGGGGGATGAGAGCGGTGAGCAGATCACCGAGCAGCTCATCTCCCGCTATGAGCGCTACATCGTGTGCTCTCGCCACCCGGCGCTGCGTGACATTCAACGCCGTGTCCTGCACCAACGGTCTGATGCGGTCACCGAGGCTGTCGAGCGCTCCGGGCGGATCGCGCGAGTCGAGATGGCCTATTCCCTGGTCTGCATGGTCGACGGTGCGGTGATGGCGGCGCTCGTCGATGACCTGCAGGGCCCCCGGGCGGCGGCCCGGGCCGCGGTCGTCGACGTCATCGATATGCTCGCTCCCCTGGACCAGCGCGCGGTGTCGGCCTGAGAAGCCCACACGGTATGCTGCCTCGATCCCTTTATCGCTCTTTAGCTACTGGCGGGTAACGAGGGGTCCGGAGGTGCTGGGAAAGGCGCCGTAAGCGCCGGAAGACGGCGAAGAGACGCGGATGTGGAGAGCTACGTCATGAATATCGGTGTCCTATCCGAGGCGCAGCCCGGTGAGACGCGTGTGTCGGCGACGCCGACGACCGTCGCTGCACTAGCCAAGCTCGGTTACGACGTCGTAGTGGATTCCGGTGCCGGAGAAGCGTCGTCCTTTTCCGACGCCGCGTACACCGAGGCCGGCGCCACCATCGGGGATGCCCGCACCGCCGACATCGTCTTCGGGGTCAACGCCCCCTCGACCGAGCAGCTGGACGGAATGAAGCCGGGTGCGACGCTGGTCAGCCTGTTGGCACCGGCCCTGAACCCCGATCGCGTGGAGGACCTGGCCCGCCGGCCCATCACGGCGCTGTCGATGGACGCGGTTCCCCGGATCTCGCGTGCGCAGTCGCTGGACGTGCTGAGCTCCATGGCCAACATCGCCGGGTACCGCGCCGTGATCGAGGCGGCCCATGTCTTCGGCCGGTTCTTCACCGGCCAGGTGACCGCCGCGGGCAAGGTGCCGCCGGCCAAAGTGTTGGTGGTGGGCGCCGGAGTGGCGGGCTTGGCCGCGATCGGCGCCGCCGGCAGTCTTGGGGCCATCGTGCGGGCCACCGACCCGCGTCCCGAGGTGGCCGACCAGGTCCGCTCGCTCGGCGGGGAATACCTGTCGATCGAATCGACGGAGACCGAGGTATCGGCCACCGGCTACGCCAAGGAGATGAGCGACGACTACAAGGCCCGGGAGGCGCAGCTCTACGCCGACCAGTGCGCCGACGTCGACATCATCGTCACCACCGCGCTCATCCCCGGTAAGCCCGCGCCGCGGATCATCACCGCCGACATGGTGGCGTCGATGAAGCCGGGCAGCGTGATCGTCGACATGGCCGCGGCCAACGGCGGCAACGTCGAGGGCACCGTCAAGGACCAGGCCGTCGTTACCGACAACGGGGTGACGATCATCGGCTACACCGACCTGGCCGGCCGGCTGCCCGCGCAGGCGTCGCAGCTCTACGGCACCAACCTGGTCAACCTGATGAAGTTGATGACACCCGGCAAGGACGGCCAGCTGGTGCTGGACTTCGACGACGTGGTGCAGCGGTCGATGACCGTGGTGCGCGACGGCGAGTCGACGTGGCCCCCGCCGCCGGTGCAGGTCTCGGCCGCCCCGGCCAAAGTCGCCGAAGCACCGGTGGTCGCGCAGGCCAACAAAGAACCGATGTCGGCCGGGCGCCGGCTGGGTGTGGTGGTCTCGGCCGCAGCCGTGCTGTTCGCGCTGGTCGCGATGGCGCCGGCCGCGCTGCAGGTGCACCTGATTGTCTTTGCGCTGGCGATCGTGATCGGTTACTACGTGATCGGTCATGTGCACCACGCGCTGCACACGCCGCTGATGTCGGTGACCAATGCGATCTCGGGGATCATCGTGGTCGGCGCGTTGCTGCAGATCGGCCACGGCGACCCAGCCATCACGAGTTTGGCCGCCGCGGCGATCCTGCTGGCCAGCATCAACATCTTCGGTGGATTTGCGGTGACCCGCCGCATGCTCGCCATGTTCTCTCGCAGCTGAGGCGCTGCGCACCCCGACTTGGAGTAGACCCCGCTTATGTTTTCAGTTGAGACCGCCGCCTCGGCGGCATACATCGTCGCGGCCTTGCTGTTCATCCTGGCCCTGGCCGGGCTGAGTAAGCACGAGACGTCCAAGGCCGGCAACAGCTTCGGCATCCTGGGGATGGCGGTGGCGCTGGCGGCGACGATCACCTTGGCGGTCCATCACGACATCAATCCGGTCGGCCTGGCGTTGCTCATCGGGGCCACCGTGGTGGGGGCGGCGATCGGCTTGTGGCGGGCCAAGGTCGTCGAAATGACCGGGATGCCCGAGCTGATCGCGCTGCTGCACTCGTTCGTCGGTCTGGCTGCCGTGCTGGTCGGCTGGAACGGCTACCTGCATGTCGAGGCTGCCAGGACCGGACCTGACGCGCAGGAGCTGGCGGCCTCGGGCTTGCTGGGTATTCACTCCGCTGAGGTGTTCATCGGAGTGTTCATCGGGGCGGTCACCTTCACCGGCTCGATCGTGGCCAACCTCAAACTGTCCGCGCGGATGAAGTCCAACCCGCTGATGCTGCCGGGCAAGAACTTCCTGAACATCGGCGCTCTGGTCGCGTTCTTCGCACTCACGGTGTGGTTCGTGCACGAGCCGCAGCTGTGGCTGCTGATCGCGGTCACCGTGCTGGCGCTGGCACTGGGTTGGCATCTGGTGGCCTCCATCGGTGGCGGCGACATGCCGGTGGTCGTCTCGATGCTCAACAGCTACTCCGGCTGGGCGGCGGCCGCCTCGGGCTTCCTGCTCTCCAACGACCTGCTGATCATCACCGGCGCGCTGGTCGGCTCCTCCGGCGCCTACCTGTCCTACATCATGTGCAAGGCGATGAACCGCTCGTTCATCTCGGTGATCGCCGGTGGCTTCGGGATCGAAGCCGGCCCGGCCGAGGACAAGGACTACGGCGAACACCGCGAGATCACCGCCGAAGGTGTGGCGGAACTGCTGGGCGGCGCCGACTCGGTGATCATCACCCCCGGCTACGGGATGGCGGTTGCTCAAGCGCAGTACGGGGTCGCAGAGCTCACCCGCAAGCTGCGCGACCGTGGCGTCGACGTGCGCTTCGGCATTCACCCGGTCGCCGGCCGGCTGCCCGGCCACATGAACGTGCTGCTGGCCGAAGCCAAGGTGCCCTACGACATCGTGCTGGAGATGGACGAGATCAACGACGACTTCGGCGACACGTCGGTGGTCCTGGTGATCGGCGCCAATGACACCGTCAACCCGGCCGCTGCCGAAGACCCGTCCAGTCCGATCGCGGGCATGCCGGTGCTGACGGTGTGGGACGCCGACAACGTGATCGTCTTCAAGCGCTCCATGGCTTCGGGCTATGCCGGCGTGCAGAACCCGCTGTTCTTCCGGCAGAACTCCGCCATGTTGTTCGGTGACGCCAAGGACCGGGTCGAGGACATCCTGCACGCGCTGTAGGACCTGCCACCGGCATCCGCCGGTTTTTCGGCCGGGCGACACCCAAGCGTTTGGCTTGGCCTGCCGACAGTGCCTGTTCCCAAGGGCCGGCGTCGCCGGGCATCGACTCCGGGGCGCTCGGTAATACGGCCTGCGTGACGTCAGCCTGGCTGGCCCGGAACACCTGTGTCAGACTACGGGGGGCCTGTCCGCTTTTATCGACCTATGGAGTCGCGATGTTGACCGTTGGCCGCGTCAACGAAAGTAACGTCGCGTTGACGCCTCTGGAGTGGCCGCCGGCAGCCCGGATAGCAATCGAGGTTTTCCTGGTCTTCATGCACAACAGGCGGGTGCGGCCCTTCGATATCGCCACCCGCTGCCGCACCCGATCCCTCACCCGACACGTCCCTGTCGGGCCGCGGCACGAAATCGTGCGGTCCTTCGACCTCGCGCCGCCCTTCTGGCCGGTCACCGTCGACCCCTATGACGGTCTGCTGGCCGGCTACGGCATCGACCGGGACGGCACGTGCATTCGCTACACCCAGAATCCGTACTCCCTGACCAGCCGGGCCGACGACGCGACGGTGCAGCGCGTGCAATTCTCGCAGGGGTGCCAGCACGTGATGCGCCGTGCCACCCGAACCAATCCCGCCTTCATCTGCGAACCGCTGCCCCCGTGGCGCGCCGTCCAGGTGGTCGGCGAGCACCTCATCGATGCCGCGATATCGCTGTCCGAAGGTCGAGGCCCGGTCGTGGTGCAAGCCGTGCCCGCTGCCCAGGCCAGTCCGACTCCCCCGGAGCGCACGACCGTAAGCTAGCTGCTCGTGAGCATCCCCAATGTGCTGGCCACCCGTTACGCCAGCACCGCCATGACAGACATCTGGTCGCCCCAGGCCAAAATCGTTGCCGAGCGGCGGCTGTGGCTGGCGGTGCTGCGCGCCCAATCCGAGCTGGGTGTGCCGGTGCCCGCACAGGCGATCGCCGACTACGAAGCCGTCGTCGCAGATGTCGATCTGGCGTCGATCGCAGCCCGCGAGCGGGTGACCCGCCACGACGTCAAGGCCCGCATCGAGGAGTTCAATGCGCTGGCCGGTCACGAGCACATCCACAAGGGCATGACCAGCCGGGACCTGACCGAAAACGTTGAGCAGCTGCAGATCCGCCAGTCCCTGCAATTGGTCCACGACCACGGCGTCGCGGTCGCTGCGCGCCTGGTCAGCCACGCGGTGGCCTACCGTGACCTGGTGATGGCCGGGCGCAGCCATAACGTCGCGGCGCAGGCCACCACCTTGGGTAAGCGGTTCGCGTCGGCTGCCGAGGAAACCCTGCTCGCGCTGCGGCGCGTACGTGAGCTGATCGAGCGCTACCCGCTGCGCGGAATCAAGGGGCCGATGGGCACCGCGCAGGACATGCTGGATCTGTTTGACGGCGACACCGCCAAACTGGCGCAATTGGAACGCTCCATCGCAGGTTTTCTGGGGTTCTCGGCGGTGCTGACCAGCGTCGGGCAGGTGTACCCCCGCTCGCTGGACCATGACGTGGTCTCGGCGCTGGTGCAACTGGGCGCCGGCCCGTCCTCCCTGGCGCAGACCATCCGACTGATGGCCGGCCACGAACTGGTCACCGAAGGATTCGCGCCCGGCCAGGTGGGTTCGTCGGCGATGCCGCACAAGATGAACACCCGCAGCTGCGAGCGGGTCAACGGCCTGCAGGTGGTGTTGCGCGGCTACGCCTCGATGGCCGCCGAGCTGGCCGGCGCGCAGTGGAACGAGGGCGACGTCTTCTGCTCGGTGGTGCGTCGCGTCGCACTCCCTGACGCCTTCTTCGCCGTCGATGGACAGACCGAAACCTTCTTGACCGTGCTCGACGAATTCGGGGCCTACCCGGCGGTGATCACCCGCGAACTGGACCGCTACCTGCCGTTCCTGGCGACCACCAAGGTGTTGATCGCCGCGGTGCGTGCCGGCGTGGGACGGGAAGCCGCCCACGAGGTGATCAAGGAGCACGCGGTGGCTGTCGCGCTGGCCATGCGCGAGCGGGGCGCCGAACCCGACCTGCTGGACCGGCTGGCCGCCGATGACCGGCTGCCGCTGGACCGGGACGCGCTGGACGCGGCCGTCGCCGACCGACAGGCTTTCACCGGTGCGGCCGCCGACCAGGTCGACCGGGTGGCGGCCGAGGTGGCCGAACTGCTCGAACGGCACCCGGCCGGGGCGGCCTACAGCCCGGGCGCGATCCTGTAACCGTCATGGTCCAGGAGCTCGCGAGCATCGACTTCACCGATCTGGACAACTTTGCCGACGGCTTCCCCCACGAGCTGTTCGCGCTGCACCGTCGCGTCGCCCCGGTGTACTGGCACGAGCCCACCGCCCATACTCCCGACGGCGACGGCTTCTGGTCGGTGGCTACGCACACCGAAACGCTTGAAGTGCTGCGTGATGCGCAGACCTATTCCTCGGTCACCGGTGGTGATCGGCCGTTCGGCGGCACCGTGCTGCAGGACCTGCCGATCGCCGGGCAGCTGTTGAACATGATGGATGACCCGCGGCACGCCCAGGTCCGCCGGCTGGTTAGCTCCGGGTTGACGCCGCGGATGATCCGCCGGGTCGAGACCGACCTGCGGCACCGGGCGCGGTCCTTGCTCGACGCCATCGAGCCCGGGGTGCCCTTCGACTTCCTGGTCGACATCGCCGCCGAGGTGCCGATGCAGATGATCTGCATCCTGTTGGGTGTGCCCGAGGCCGACCGGCACTGGCTGTTCGAGGCGATAGAGCCCAGCTTCGACTTCCGCGGCTCACGCAAGGCGGTGGTGTCGCGACTGTCTATCGAGGACGCCGGCAACCGGGTCTACACCTTCGGACGTGAGCTGATCGCGGCTAAGCGGGCCGAGCCCGCCGACGACATGCTCTCGGTGGTGGCCAACTCAACCGACCCCGAGCTCAGCGATCTCGAGGTGTATCTGTTCTTCCAGCTGCTGTTCAGCGCCGGCGCCGAGACCACCCGCAACGCCATCGCCGGAGGGCTGCTGGCACTGTCTGCGTACCCCGATCAATATCGTTTGCTGCGTAGCGATTTCGACCTGCTGCCCACCGCCATCGAGGAGATCCTGCGCTGGACCTCACCGGCTCCGTCAAAGCGGCGCACCGCCACCCGCCGTGCCGTGCTGGGGGGGCAGACCATCGAAGCCGGTCAGAAGGTATTGGTGTGGGAGGGCTCGGCCAATCGGGACCCGGCGGTCTTCGACCGGGCCGATCAGTTCGACATCACCCGTAAACCCAACCCCCACATCGGTTTCGGGCACGGAGCGCACTTTTGCCTGGGTGCCCACCTGGCCCGACTGGAACTGCGGGTGCTCTACGAGGAGCTGTTGAGCCGGTTCGGTGAATTGGCGGTGGTGGCGCCGGTGGAGTGGACGCGCAGCAACCGGCACACCGGGATGCGGCACATGATGGTGGAGCTGCGCCCCTAGCTCCTCGCGACCGGGGATCGGCGGGCCAGGCCTGCGGCGTGCAGTTCCAGCGCGGCCAAGCCCCCGATCACGACGGGGTCGGCGTGCCGCCAGGCCCCGGCGGGGTCGGGACTGACCGCGGTCAGCTTCCCCAGTGGGCGATTGGTCAGGGCGCGCAGCGCCAGCAGCTGCTGCCCGGCCGGGTTCGAGTACAAGCCCAGCACCGCCCGTTTACGCAGGAAGAACCGTAGTCGCAAGGCCAGCCACGGCATCGCCACCGCCAGAATCGGCGGGGCGGCGACGGCAAAGGCGAGCACATAGGCCAGCCAACCTGCAGTGGTGTTGAGGTTGTGACCGGCCCCGGCGATATCGACTGCGGCATGACCCGCCGCGGTGAGCGGCTTGCTCACAGCGTCACCGACCAGCGGTATCCGGTCCGCGCTCTTGCCCGCCGAGGCCAAGCTGTCGGCCACGCCGTTGGCGCCGCGCTCGAACTGCCGTCCGACCCCGGCGATGGTGGTCACCGCGCCGTGCACCGCCAGGGCGATCATCACCCACAGGAAGGTCCATGCCGCGACGACGAGGTCGCTCAGCAGTTGGGCCAGCAAGCGGCCGGGCGAGGTGGCATAGGGCAGCAGCCGGGATGTCATGCCTCCGATCCCAACACACCCGGAGCCCGTCCGGCAGGCGATGCGCCGTCAGCTGTTGGGTGTGACGGTCACCGTGATGGTGGCGGCACCGGCGTTGGAGGCGATCACCAGCACCGGGGCGTTCGCGGCTGACACGACCTGCCCGCCGGTGACTGTCACCTGGTAGCCGTCCGGGTAGAGGCTGGGCGGTACCGAGATGTTGGTGTGCGCCCCCGCGGCGAACTGCCCCGACCCGTCAGCCATCTCGGTGGAGTAGCTGAACGCGAAGGTGCCGTCGTTGAACGACCAGCTGCCCGGGATGCCGGCCACGGCCTGCGGGTAAGGCGCGGCCAGGGCGTTCACCGCATCGGTCGCCACGTTGTCGCCGGTCAGCGGCTGCTCCATGTCACGGACGAGGACGTGGTTGTAATCCCAGAACAGCCAGCCGAAGCCGTGCTGATTGGCGGCGCCGGTGGCGCCGTAGATGACACCGGGGTTGGTGGTGTTGCCGAACTCGGTGAGCAGCGCCGGGACGCCATGTGCCTGCGAGTAGGCCGCGGCGTGATCCATGATGTAGCCCTCGTATGCCCCGCAACCGAAGTCGCTGCCCAAGACCTCGTACCACGGGCAGTAGCTGTGGAAGGCGAATATGGTGTTCGAATCATCCGGCGGGGTCACGAAGGTGGGCACCGGCAGGTTGCCGAACAGCGTGTTGGACCCGAAGATGACCGGGGTGCTCGGGTCCACCGAGCGGATCGCCGCCGTCACCTGCTCGTAGAACGGTGACAACTGCTGGGTGTCGAAGAACGGGTTGCCGAACGCCGTCGACAGGTAGCCCGAGCCCGGCCAGGGCTCGTTCATGATCTCGTAGCCGGCGACGTGGGGATTGCCGTTGAGGACGCCCGCCACGGCCTGGAACATGCTGGCGTAGTGGTTCTGCAGGCCTATCCCGTCGGAGGCGGCGGGGGAGTTGGTCCAGAACGCATCCCAGGCGTGGTTCACGGCGGCGTTGAGCGGGTAGTTCCACGGCCAGCCGAAGTTGATATTGATCGCATCACCGATCTGCACCGCCCACTCCGGCGCCCCGTCACCGATCCCGGTGATGGTGTCGCTGTACAGGTCCTGATGCATGTCGATGACGCTGACGATGCCGTAGGAACCGAGCAGGTCCACGGTGGCCTTGATCGACGCCAGATACTCGTAGTCGATCTGGCCGGGGCTGGGCTCTACCCCGGACCAGATCACGCCGACGCGAACCGCGTTGATGCCGTTGGCGGCCAGATACGCCGCATGCTGCTCGTCGAAGTGGTCGGCCTCCGGGGTATAGGGCGCAGACTTGTTGACCTCGTTGACCCCGTGCAGGATCAGCACCCGGCCGTCGGCGTCGGTGAGCCAGGTGCCGGCGGTGCTGAAGGCGCCGCTGCCGATCGGCGGGCCGCTGTCCAAGGTGCCGAAGGCACCGACGGAGCCATGCGTGCCGAACAGCCCGGGGTTGCCGCCGGCCCCGCCCAGCGCCGGCCGCGCCCAGCCGGGAGTGGAGGCGACGCTGTCGCCTTGGCCGGCGTCACCGCCGTGGCCGCCGGCGGCGAACAGGCCGATGCCGCTGCCGCCGTCGCCGCCATTGGCGCCGTCGCCGCCGTCGCCGCCGGCCCCGCCATTACCCAGCAGCCAGCCCCCGCTGCCACCGGCGCCTCCGGTGGCTTCGGCGCCGCCGAAGCCGCCTGCCCCGCCGTTGCCGATAAGTCCCGCCGCGCCGCCGGCACCGCCGGCGACTCCGGCCTGGTCGCTGTCCCAGCCGGTCCCCCCGGTGCCGAACAACCACCCGGCTGCGCCGCCGTCGGGGTTCGCTGCTGTTCCGGTGGCGCCGTCACCGATCACGTACGAGCCGAACCCGTTCAGGAAATCGGCGACGTGCTGACCGGCCTGCGTATCCAGCCACTCATCCAGCCCGTGGTAGATGGGCAGGTAGATCGATTGCTGGAACCAGCTGGCGAAGTCGAATTCGGTGGCGGGGGCCGCGAACGGCTCTCCCCAGTCGACGACCATCCCGGCCAGGAGTTGCTCGAAGGCGTCGTCTAAGAACTCGGCGTGCGCGGACGCGGCGCCCAGCGGTGACAACCCGAGCCCGAGTGACAACCCGGCTGCTGCTGCTGCACCCGCCAGTTGCGTGCGACCGCTGCGCCGCCGCAGTCGGCGATTACCGGAGGTGGTCAGTTGCGATGTCATGTGGCGGTCGCTCCTCGCCGGCAGTGAAAGTTAGACGTTACATGTGAAACACCTGACAAATTACCGTACATGAAGTGTGGTTCACGTGGCAGGGTTGAGGCGCGCGGCGTCGTCCCCGATAGGCTGACGCAATGCCGCGACCCGCGCTCTCCGATTACCAGCACCTGGCCAGCGGCAAAGTCCGCGAACTCTATCGGATCGATGATCACCATCTGCTGTTCGTCGCGACCGACCGGATCTCGGCGTTCGACTACGTCCTGGACAGTGAGATCCCGGATAAGGGTCGCATCCTGACCGCGATGAGCGTCTTCTTCTTCGACCTCGTCGAGGCCCCCAATCACCTGGCGGGGCCGCCTGACGACCCACGCATCCCCGATGAGGTGCTCGGTCGCGCGCTGGTCGTGCGCCAGCTGAAGATGATGCCGGTGGAGTGTGTGGCCCGCGGCTACCTGACCGGCTCGGGCCTGCTGGACTATCAGCGCAGCGGCGCCGTGTGCGGCATCCCGTTGCCACCCGGATTGATGGAAGCCAGCAAGTTCCTCAACCCGCTCTTCACTCCGGCGACCAAGGCCGAGATCGGCGAGCACGATGAGAACATCTCGTTCGCTCAGGTGATCGACCTGGTGGGCCCCGTCCGCGCCAGCCAGTTGCGCGACCGCACCCTGGCGACCTACGTGCAGGCGGCCGACCACGCGCTGACCAAGGGAATCATCATCGCCGACACCAAGTTCGAGTTCGGCGTCGATGAACACGACAACCTGGTGCTCGCCGACGAAGTCTTCACCCCCGACTCGTCGCGGTACTGGCCGGCCGACCACTACCGGGCCGGGGTCGTGCAGCAGAGCTTCGACAAGCAGTTCGTCCGCAACTGGCTGACCGGTCCGGAATCCGGTTGGGACCGGGCCGGAGATCAGCCACCCCCGGCGCTGCCGGACGACATCATCGCGGCGACCCGCGCCCGCTATATCGAGTCCTACGAACGTATTTCGGGTCTGTCCTTCGACGACTGGGTCGGCCCCGGAGCATGACCGACCTGTCGCAGGATCTGCCGAGCCCACCCTCGGCGAAGCGAGTAGAAACCMCCCGCACCCACCACGGTGACGTCTTCGTCGACTCCTATGAGTGGCTGCGCGACAAGTCTGATCCCGCCGTGATCGCGCACCTGGAAGCCGAGAACGCCTACACCGAGGCCGCCACGGCACACCTAGAGCCCTTGCGGCAGGCCATTTTCGACGAGATCAAGGCCCGCACGAAGGAGACCGACCTGTCGGTTCCCGCCCGTCGCGGCGACTGGTGGTACTACGCGCGCACCTTCGAAGGAAAGCAGTACGGCGTCCACTGCCGCTGCCCGATCAGCGGCCCCGATGACTGGGATCCGCCGCAACTCGACGAGGCCACCGAGATCCCCGGCGAGCAGGTGCTGCTCGACCAGAATGCCGAGGCCGAAGGGCACGACTTCTTTGCGCTTGGCGCCGCCGGCGTCAGCCCGGACAGTCACCTCCTGGCCTACTCCGTCGACGTCATCGGCGACGAGCGGTACACCATGCGGTTCAAGGATCTTCGTACCGGCGAACTTCTTCCCGACGAGATCGCCGGAATCGGCGCCGGGGTGACCTGGGCGACCGACAACCAGACGGTCTACTACACGACTGTCGATCAAGCCTGGCGTCCGGATACCGTGTGGCGACACCGAATCGGTGCTCCGGCAGGATCCGCCGAACAGGTTTACCACGAGGCCGACGAACGCTTCTGGCTGTCGGTGGGACGTACCCGCAGCGACGCCTACGTGCTGATCGCAGCCGGCTCGTCGATAACCACCGAGGTGCGCTACGCCGACGCAGCCGACCCGCAGGCCGAGTTCACCGTAGTGCTTCCTCGCCGGGAAGGCGTCGAATACTCCGTCGAGCACGCCGTCATCGGTGGCCAGGACCAATTCCTCATGCTGCACAACGACGGTGCGGTCAACTTCACCTTGGTGCAGGCCCCGGTCTCCGATCCGGCCGCGCAGCAGACCTTGATCCCCGGACGCGACGACGTGCGACTCGACGCGGTGGACGCCTTCGCGCACCATCTGGTGATCGGGTACCGAGCCGAGGGTCTGCCTCGCATCCAACTGTGGCCGATCGGCGCCGACGGCGATCTCCAACCGCCGCAAGAGATCACCTTCGACACCGAGCTGACTTCGTCCGGTCTGGCCGCCAATCCGAACTGGGACGCTCCGAAACTGCGGGTAGGTGCGACGTCCTTCATCACCCCGGTACGGGTCTACGACATCGACCTTGCGACCGGTGAACGCACTCTGCTGCGCGAACAACCGGTGCTGGGCGAATACCGCAGCACCGACTACGTCGAATACCGCGACTGGGCCTACGCCCAGGACGGAACCCGAATCCCGGTGTCGATCGTGCACCGCGCCGGTATCGAACTTCCCGCTCCCACAATGCTTTACGGATACGGGGCCTACGAGGCGTGCGAGGACCCGCAGTTCTCGATCGCTCGGCTGTCGCTGCTGGACCGGGGCATGGTGTTCGCCGTAGCCCACGTTCGCGGCGGCGGTGAGATGGGCCGGCTGTGGTACGAGCACGGCAAGCTGCTGGAGAAGAAGAACAGCTTCACCGACTTCGTCGCCGTGGGAAAACACCTGGTCGATGCGGGGACCTGTCAGCCCGGACGTCTGGTGGCGATGGGCGGCAGCGCCGGCGGGCTGTTGATGGGGGCGGTGACCAACCTGGCGCCGGACCTGTTCGCCGGGGTGGTGGCGCAGGTTCCCTTCGTCGACCCGCTGACCACCATCTTGGACCCGTCCCTGCCGCTGACCGTAATCGAATGGGACGAGTGGGGAAACCCGTTGGACGACAAAGACGTCTACTTCTACATGAAGTCCTACTCGCCGTACGAGAACATCGCCCGCCGCGACTATCCGCCGATCCTGGCGATGACCTCGCTGAATGACACCCGGGTGTACTACGTCGAGCCGGCGAAGTGGGTCGCGGAACTGCGGCACACCAAGACCGATGCCAACCCGGTGTTGCTGAAAACCGAGATGAACGCCGGCCACGGCGGTATCTCCGGGCGCTACGAACGCTGGAAAGAGATCGCGTTCTCCTACGCCTGGCTGTTGGCGGTTGTCGGCTGCGGGTAACGTCGCGGCCATGAGCCTCGCCGAAATCCCGCTGACCACCCTCGACGGACGTTCCACCTCGCTGGCCGATTACGCCGACCGCGCGGTGCTCGTGGTCAACGTCGCGTCCAAATGCGGACTCACCCCGCAGTACGGCGCGCTGGAGAAACTCGCGCAGGACTATGGCGACCGCGGCCTGACCGTGCTGGGCGTGCCCTGCAACCAGTTCATGGGTCAGGAGCCCGGAACCGCTGAGGAGATCCAGACCTTCTGCTCGACCACCTATGGGGTGAGCTTTCCGCTGCTGGCCAAGACCGACGTCAACGGTGCCGACCGCCACCCGCTGTATGCCGAGCTGACCAAGACCGCCGACGCCGAGGGCGCCGCCGGTGACGTGCAGTGGAATTTCGAGAAGTTCCTGCTCGCCCCGGGTGCAACGGTGGTCAACCGCTTCCGGCCCACCACGGTGCCGGACGCACCCGAGGTGATCGCCGCCATCGAAGCCGTCCTTCCTGGCTGATGCATACCCGGTCGGAGCGCTTCCCCAGCGTGCGGGCAGCGGCGCTGGCCTACCGGTTCCGGGAGAGCCTGTTCGCGCTGCCGTTGGTGATCGTGTTCGGCGGGATGGCGCTCGCCGTCATCACCCGGGTGGCGGACCGCAACATCGGTCCGTCGCCGCGCTTCCTTCTGAAAATGGACAGTGGCGTGGCCACCACACTGTTGTCCACGATCGCCGGCGCGACGATCACCACTGCGGGAGTCATCTTCTCGCTGACCATCGTCAGCCTGCAGCTGGCGAGTTCGCAGCTGTCGCCACGAGTGATGCGCTGGTTCATCCGGGACCGGCTCAGCCAGGTGGTGATCGGATTGCTGGTCGCGACCTTCGTGTACTGCGTACTGAGCCTGCCTGATCTCGATGGGTCTTCACCGGTCCCCGCGCCGCCGCTGACGGTGACGGTAGCGGTCGTGCTGACGATCGGCACCGTCATCACGATCATCGCGCACGTCGATCACCTGGCCCACCGGCTGGAAGTCGGACAGGTGGTGCGTGAAATCGCGGCCGAGGGCTCGATGGTGATCGACGCTGTCGCGGCCGCCGCTGCTCACGAGCAACCCGCCCACGAGGCCGACATGGATGTTCCCCCGGACGCGTTGCGCTTGACCTCGCCTGGCAACGGCTGGGTCAGCCAGGTCGAACCCCAACGGCTGCTGGCTGCCATCCCCGCCGGCACCACCATCCGGCTGGACACCCGGGTGGGCGCCTACATCCACCTGGGTCAGCCGCTGGTCACCATCTGGCCGGTGCCGGCCAATCCGGATCGGGTGCGGCAGAAGCTGCCCCGGGCCGTCGTGGTCAGTGACAGTCGCACCATGCAGGAAGACGTCGACTTCGCCTTCCGCCAGCTGGTCGATATCGGACTGCGGGCACTCAGCTCGGCGATCAACGACCCGACCACAGCGGTGGAGGCCACGTTGCGGGTGGGCAGTCTGCTGCGCCGGGTGCTGACGGTGCCGCCGCGACCGCGGGCAGTGGCCGGCCCGGACGGGCGAATACTGTTGCGGCCCTGGGATCTCGACCCCAAGGAGTACATCGGGCACGGTTTCGACCAACTTCGCCAAGTTGCGCCCAGTCAGCCCCTGGTGGCGGCGGCGATCCTGCGGGTGCTGCGAATGCTGGTCGCCCACGTCAAGGAGTACGGCCGGCCGGAGCACCTGCCCGCTCTGCGTGAACAGACCGATCTGCTTCTGGAATCGCTGGAGATGACTCCGGGTCTGCATCCGCGTGATCTGGCCCGGCTCAAGGCGATCGCCGCCGACACCACCGATCCGGCCGACCACAGCCGCCGGCGGGCGACTCCGTAAGCGCTATCTGACGTCTTCCTCGGCGTCACCGACTGGACACCTGTGCTGGTCACACTGGTGTTGTGACCGGCCAACTGATCGTCTCCGTCTCCGGGATCGGGGCGCACACCCTCGCCGATGCCGAGGCCTTCTGCGCGCAACTGGATGCCCGCGACGTACCGGTATCGCTGCTGGTGGCACCGCGACTGGGTGCCGACTACCGGCTCGACCGCGATCCCGCCACCGTCGAGTGGCTGGCGCAGCGGCGCGCCGACGGCGCGGCGATCGTGCTGCACGGCTTCGACGAGGCCGCCACCAAGAAACGGCGTGGCGAGTTCGCCACGCTGCCCGCCCACGAGGCCAATCTGCGACTGCTCGGCGCCGACCGCGTACTGGAACACCTGGGGCTGCGCACCCGGTTGTTCGCCGCGCCCGGCTGGACCGTGTCACCGGGCACGGTCAAGGCGTTGCCGCGCAACGGTTTCCGGCTCCTAGCCGGCTTGCACGGTGTCACCGACCTGGTGCTGGGCCACACCGTGCGGGCGCGGGTGGTCGGCGTCGGGGCCGGATTCCTCAGTGCGCCCTGGTGGTGCCGGATGGTGGTGGCCACCAGTGAGCGCATCGCGCGCCGCGACGGCGTGGTGCGGCTGTCGGTAGGGGCGCGGCAGCTGAGCAAGCCCGGCATGGCCGAGGCCATGCTGGATGCGGTGGACACGGCGTTGGGCCATGGTTGCCGGCCGGAGCCCTACCGCTGGCCACTCCCGCCGGTCGATGTGGCCTCGGAGTTGAGCGCCTGAGTCGTTACCCTGGGACGCCATGAGCGGTAAGGCGGACGCCGACGCGATCGTCGTCGGGGCGGGTCTGGCTGGCCTGGTGGCGGCCTGCGAGCTGGTGGACCGCGGTCAGCGTGTCCTGATCGTGGACCAGGAGAACAGCGCGAACCTGGGCGGACAAGCGTTCTGGTCGTTCGGCGGACTGTTCTTCGTCGACAGCCCCGAGCAGCGCAGGCTTGGCGTCCGCGACAGTCACGAACTGGCGCTGCAGGACTGGTTGGGCACCGCCGGTTTCGACCGGGAGTGCGACCATTGGCCGCGGCAATGGGCGCATGCCTATGTGGACTTCGCCTCGGGTGAGAAGCGCAGCTGGTTGCGGGCCCGCGGGCTGAAGGTCTTTCCGTTGGTGGGCTGGGCCGAGCGCGGCGGTTACGGCGCCATCGGGCCCGGCAACTCGGTGCCTCGATTCCACATCACCTGGGGAACCGGACCGGCCCTGGTGGAGATCTTCGCGGGCCGGCTGCGGGGCCGCTCAAAAGTCCGGTTCGCCTTCCGGCACCAGGTCGACGAGCTGATCGTCGAGGGTGGCCGGGTGACCGGCGTTCGAGGCAGTGTGCTGGAACCCTCGGCCGCCGAGCGCGGCGTGGCGTCATCGCGGAACACGTTGGGACAGTTCGAATTCCGTGCTCCTGCGGTGCTGGTCACCAGCGGTGGTATCGGCGGCAACCTCGATCTGGTGCGACAGAATTGGCCGGAGCGGATGGGCCGGGTGCCCGCGCAACTATTGGCCGGGGTGCCCGCCCACGTCGACGGCCGGATGATCGGGATCACCGAGGCGGCCGGCGGCCGGGTGATCAATCGGGACCGGATGTGGCACTACACCGAGGGCATCACCAACTACGACCCGATCTGGCCCGGCCACGGCATCCGCATCATCCCCGGCCCGTCACCGCTGTGGCTCGACGCCGCCGGCGTACGGCTGCCGGGGCCGCTGTACCCCGGGTTCGACACCTTGGGCACGCTCGAACACATCGCGCGCTCCGGTCAGGACTACACCTGGTTCCTGCTCAACCGGCGGATCGTCGAGAAGGAATTCGCGCTGTCGGGCCAAGAGCAGAATCCCGACCTGACCAGCCGTAGCCTGCGACAGCTGGCCATGTCGCGAGCCCGGTCCGGACCGCCCCCGCCGGTGCAGGCGTTCATCGACCGCGGGGTGGATTTCGTGCACGCTTCGTCGCTTCGCGACCTGGTCGCCGCCATGAACGACCTGCCCGATGTGGTCCCGTTGGACTACGCGACGGTCGAGGCCGAGGTCACCGCACGCGACCGCGAAGTGGCGAACCGATTCAGCAAGGACGGCCAGATCACCGCGATCCACGGCGCCCGGGCCTACCTGGGTGATCGGATCGGCCGGGTGGTGGCTCCGCACCGGCTGACCGACCCGGCCGCCGGACCGCTGATCGCGGTGAAGCTGCACATCCTGACCCGAAAGACGTTGGGCGGCTTGGAAACCGACCTGGATTCCCGGGTGCTGGGTGCGGACGGCAAGCCGATCGACGGGCTGTATGCGGCCGGTGAGGTGGCCGGTTTCGGGGGCGGCGGGGTGCACGGCTACCGAGCGCTGGAGGGCACCTTCCTGGGCGGGTGCATCTTCTCCGGTCGGGCCGCCGGCCGGGGCGCCGCCGGCGATATCGCCTAGAAGGTGACGGCGCTCTCCTCGGGAAGCACCTGGAAGTCGGCGCGTCCCATCTCGGCCAGTCGGCCGTGGTAGATCCCGCGCGCCTCGGTGGCGATGATGCCCTGGTGGATCGGCACCGCCGCCCGCGGCGCCACCGCGCGCAGGTAGTCGACGGCCTCGGAGATCTTCATCCACGGCGCCGCCGCCGGGGTGGCCAGCACGTCCACCGGTTCGCCCGGCACGAACAGCGCGTCGCCGGGATGCATCAACCGGGCCGGGTGCTCGTCGTCGCCGATCAGGTAGGAGATGTTGTCGATCATCGGCAGCTCCGGATGGATCACCGCGTGCTGACCGCCCACCCCGCGCACTCGCAGCGGACCGACGTCGAAGCCGTCCCCGACGTGCACCGCCCGCCAGGGCGGGCCCAGCTGGGCGGCGGTCTGCGGGTCGGCGTAGAGCGCCGCACCCGGGTTGGCGTCGATCAGGGCCGGCAGCCGCGCCACGTCGGCGTGGTCAGGGTGCTGATGAGTGACCAGGATGGCCGCCAGCCCGGTGATGCCCTCGAAGCCGTGCGAGAAGTTGCCGGGGTCGAACAGCACCGTGGTCCCGCCGAAATCGGCGAGCAGGCAGGAATGGCCGAAGTGGGTCAGTTGCATACCTAAAGATTGTGCTCTCCGGTGCCGCAGACGGGCATCGGTATTGTTGACCCGACCGATTCCCCCGTCGACAGTAGGGAGCACCCGTGGCCCGGGTGGTTGTGCACGTGATGCCCAAAGCCGAGATCCTTGACCCGCAGGGACAGGCGATCGTGGGAGCGCTTTCTCGGCTCGGACACACCGGAGTGTCGGATGTGCGGCAGGGCAAGCGCTTCGAGCTCGAGGTCGACGATTCGATCGACGACGCCGCACTGGCCGAGATCGCCGAATCGCTGCTGGCCAACACGGTGATCGAGGACTTCACCGTCAGCCGGGAGACATCGTGAGCGCCCGGATCGGCGTCATCACCTTCCCGGGCACCCTCGACGACGTCGACGCCGCCCGCGCGGTCCGGTTCGTCGGTGCCGAGCCCGTCAGCCTCTGGCACGCCGACGCCGACCTCAAGGGCGTCGACGCCGTGGTGGTGCCCGGCGGCTTCTCTTACGGTGACTACCTGCGCTGCGGTGCCATCGCCCGGTTCGCCCCGGTGATGGGCGAGGTCATCAGGGCCGCCGGCCAGGGCATGCCGGTGCTCGGCATCTGCAACGGCTTCCAGGTGCTGTGCGAAGCCGGGCTGCTGCCCGGAGCGCTGACCCGCAACGTCGGCCTGCACTTCGTCTGCCGCGACGTCTGGCTGCGGGTAGCGTCCACCTCGACGGCCTGGACCTCCCGGTTCGACGCCGACGCCGACCTGCTGGTGCCGCTGAAGTCCGGTGAGGGCCGTTACGTGGCCTCCGAAGCGGTGCTCGACGAGCTCGAAGGCGAAGGCCGGGTGGTGTTCCGCTACCTCGACAACATCAACGGTTCGCTGCGCAACATCGCCGGAGTCAGCTCCGCTAACGGCCGGGTGGTCGGGCTGATGCCGCACCCCGAGCACGCCATCGAGGCCCTGACCGGGCCCAGCGACGACGGGCTGGGGTTGTTCTACTCCGCGCTGGACGCGGTGCTGTCGGTCTGAATCGACGGTGCTGAGCAACGGTTCTCAGCGTCGATTGACCACCGGCTCCAGCGCGAGCGTGCACCGTTTGAACGGATCTAGAAGCTAAGTACGCATTTGCGGGGGAAACATGCACAACTGTGCACGTACGTGAGCCTCGCCTCCCCGTTTGACGCCCATCGATTGTTCGATTTAACTAAGAAAGCTCACATTCGATCGTGAGCGTGACTTAGGCAACGTCTGGGGAGGCTTCAGGATGTCCGGTCAGCGGCGTCGTAGCGTCAAGAATCGTCAGGTCCAGGACGGTCGGGCGCCACAGCGTCGCCGCCTCGTGGTGGGCACCGGCAGTGCGGTTGCCGCATTCTTGGCGTTCGGGATGGCGCCGGTGACGGTGGCACCGGCGCAGGCGGATTTCGAGGACCTGTGGGCGCCGATCGTCGATCTGTTCGCTCCGGCGAACCAGGACGTCGTGTTTGACCAGGTCCCGGGGTCTGCCGACTCCTGGGACGGTTCGCTTGGGCCGCTCGGTGAATCGGTGTGGAATGGGTACTCCGACCTCTACACCGCGGTGTACGGCCTGGGGCAGCTGTGGGTCACCAGCGACCTCGGCCAACTGGTCAACTCGGTGATCAACTTGCCCACCGAATGGTTGATCGGCCGGGATCTGATCGGCAACGGCCTGGACGACTTCACCGGGCCCAACACCTCACTGCTGGGTGGCCTCGGAATCTTTGGTGACCTCGGTGACGGCGGCCTGCTGTTCGGTGACGGCGGCGCGGGCGCAATCGGTGTCGACGGCGGCGCCGGTGGAGCCGGTGGGGATGCCGGCATGTTCGGAAACGGCGGCATCGGTGGTATGGGTTCTGCCGGCGCCGACGGTGGTGCCGGTGGCAACGGTGGCTGGTTATTCGGTGATGGCGGCGCCGGTGGTGTCGGCGGTGTGGGCGGCGGCAACGGAGGCACCGGTGGCGACGCGGCGTACTTCTTCGGCAACGGGGGTGCCGGTGGTGAGGGCGCCGTGGGCGCGGCCGGTGCTCAGGGCCTGACCGGTGGTGCCGGCGGCGACGGCGCTAGCGGTGGCAACGGCGGTATCGGTGGCCGCGCCGGGGTCTTGATCGGTGTCGGTGGGAACGGCGGCAGCGGTGGTGCCGGCGGAATCGGTGGTACCGGCGGGATCGGTGCCGATGGTCTCATTGGTAAGGCCGGGGTGGCCGGTATCAACAACGGGGCCGGCGGCAACGGCGGCAACGGCGGGGCCGGCGGTTCCGGCGGTTCCGGGGGCAACGGCGGCAACGGCGGTGCGCGGGGTTCCGGTGGGCTCTTCGGCGAACGCGGTGATGTCGGCGCCGGCGGCGTCGGTGGCGCCGCCGGCAATGCCGCCGTCGGTGGCAACGGTGGTGCCGGCGGCGATGGCGCCGACGGCCCGGTCGGTGGTGCTGGTGGCAACGGCGGTAACGCCGGAGCCGCCGGTGCTCATGGCGGTGTCGGCGGCCAGGGCGGCCTCAGTGGTGACAACTGGACCCGGGCCGGCAACGGCGCGGACGGCAGCACACCGGTGGGCTACGGCAACGGTGGCAACGGTGGCAATGGGGGCGATTCCACGGTCGCCGGACATGACGGTGGCGCCGGTGGTGCCGGCGGAAAGGCCGGCGTCATCGGGAACGGCGGGCAGGGCGGCAGCGGCGGTAACGGCGGTGCTGACGCGGACGGTGGCGCGGGCGGTGCCGGCGGAACGGGCGGCACTCAGTCCGGTAACGGCGGTGCCGGCGGTGCCGGCGGCAGTACTACCGGCCTCGGTGCCGGCGGTGCGGGCGGCCTCGGCGGTGCTGCCGGTGCCAACGGCGACGGTGGTACCGGTGGTGCCGGCGGCACTGGTACGGACGGCGGAAACGGTGGCGCCGGCGGTCACGGCGGTACCCAGACCGGCAATGGCGGTAGCGGTGGGCGCGGTGGTGCCAGCACGGGCGCCGACGGCGACGGCGGCGTCGGCGGCGCCGGTGGCGCTGCCGGCTCCAGCGGCAACGGCGGCAGCGGCGGTAGCGGTGGCCGCAGCGGCATCGAGGGCGGCAACGGTGGTGCCGGTGGCGCCGGCGGTCATGGTGGCGGCCAAACCGGTAACGGCGGCAACGGTGGTGCCGGTGGCGCGGGCGCGGACGC
>NZ_UWOA01000113.1:0-813 GCF_900604305.1 Mycobacterium sp. P7213 | reverse complement strand
GGCACCGCGGGTGGCAATGGTGGTGCCGGCGGCAACGGCGGCGCGGGTGGCCTGACCGCGGACGGGGTGACCCGGGCTGCGGACGGTGATGGCGGCAATGGTGGTGTCGGTGGGGCCGGTGGTCACGGCGCTCAGGGTGTCCACGGCACTAGTGGTGGTGCTGGTTCCCGTGGTGGTGACGGGTCTGCGGGTGCGGTTGATGGTGGTGCCGGTGAGCGTGGTGGGGACGGCACTGCGGGCAGTCGTGGTGGCAATGGTGGTGCCGGTGGTGCTGGGGGTGTTGCCGGTACGGGTGCCAACAGTGGTGTGGCTGGTGTGGGTGGCGTGGGTGGTAACGCCGGCCATGGCGGCAACGGTGGTGATGGTGGTGCCGGTGGTGCTGGGGGCAATGGTGTCGGGCAGTCCGGTGCCGGTCTGGCTGGTGGCCATGGTGGCGCTGGTGGTGCTGGTGGCGATGGTGGTGCCGGTGGTGGGGCGGGCACTGCCGGTGTGGGTGGTCTCTCCGGTGATGGCACGCGGGCTGCTGATGGTGCGGCGGGCACTGACGGTGTGCAGGGTCTTGGTGGTCTCGGGGGTAACGCCGGCAGTGGTGCTGATGGCTCGGCGGGGGCGGCGGGCCGTGATGGTCTCAGTGACGGCAATACCTCGATCGATGGGGAGGCCGGTGGCGCTGGTGGCGCCGGTGGTAACGCCGGTGTCGGTGGCGCCGGTGGCGCTGGTCGCGGTGGCCAGGCCGCTTCCGGGGCCGATGGTGTCGCCGGGCAAGGCGGCAATGGTGGTGCCGGTGGCCGGGGCGCTGACGGTGTCGATGGC
>NZ_UWOA01000120.1:0-664 GCF_900604305.1 Mycobacterium sp. P7213 | reverse complement strand
CGGCCACACCGTGTGCCGCAAACTCGACGACGGTATACCGGCGCGCACCGTCCTGGACGGATTGGACAACGATGCCTTCGGAATGAACCCCGCATTACGCGAGCAGTCAGATCGGCTGGCGGCCACCATGAGCCGATTCATAGCGGCGAACCCCGCATTACGCGAGCAGTCAGATCGGCTGGCGGCCACCATGAGCCGCTTCGGCGGTTTCGGTTGCGACGCGTCGCCGGTGGCTATGGTGTCGACCGGTGAGCCGAGCACCGCGCCACCGGTGCCGGTCCGGAGACGGTGATGCGCTGCCACGAACCGGCCGGCGGGCGCGGTGGACTTGCGAGCGCCCGCCAGTGAAGCGATCTTGCCCTGGTCGCCCGGACAGTAGACCTCGACTGCTGCCGCTATGAATCGGCTCATGGTGGCCGCCAGCCGATCTGACTGCTCGCGTAATGCGGGGTTCATTCCGAAGGCATCGTTGTCCAATCCGTCCAGGACGGTGCGCGCCGGTATACCGTCGTCGAGTTTGCGGCACACGGTGTGGCCGGCGGCGACAACGGTCGAGATGTTTTCCATGGCGGGAATCAGTTTGCGGCACACGGTGTGGCCGGCGGCGACAACGGTCGAGATGTTTTCCATGGCGGGAATCTGCTTCTCTTGCAGTACCGCCAGA
>NZ_UWOA01000053.1:0-32087 GCF_900604305.1 Mycobacterium sp. P7213 | reverse complement strand
GGTTAGCGTCGCGAATCAACCCATCCCGCACCCCGTGCAGCATGTTCACGATGTTGCGAAACGCGGTCTGCATCTGACCCATGGTGTCCATCGAGGTCCGCTCCGCCAGACCACCCCAGCCCGCACCGGAGATGTTGGTCGACGACGCCCACATCCGGCGCGCCTCGTCCTCCACCGTCTGCGCGTGCACATCAAAACGGCCCGCCATCGAACGCATCGCGTCCGGATCAGTCATAAAACGTGTTGCCATGATTTTCTCTCTCTTGCTCGGAATTCGTTGTGGTAGCCGGGCGCCGACCCGGCAGACACGTGTGTGTTCAGGCCCCTTCCGCTACCCGCCGGCCGGCGAACGGGGCATAACCTTGGGTGCCTTGGCGGCCATCGCGCCCATGCCACGTCCGGCCATCGCGCCCATCATGGCGTGGCCGAAGGGGCCGCCGGGCAGCCCGGAGCCTGCCGACATGGTCTGGATGGGGGCGCTGACCGTAGTGGCGGGCAGCACCGGGGCGGCACGGACCATACCGTCGGCGGCCATCGACCACGCTCCCGGCACCTTCAGCGCGCCCATCGAGGCGGCCTGGCCGAGCTTGGCGGAGATCGCGTTGGTGGCCGAGCTGAAGTGGCCCGCGAGCACGCCGACCGCGCCCTGCAGCTTGTCGTTGACGAAGTCGCCGATCTGAGTCATCAGGGTGCCGGCGCCCCCGGCGGCCGTCTGCCCTGCCAACGCCCCCGTGGCACCGGCCGCACCGCCCATCCGGGCGAACTGCATCAGCATCGGCAGGAAACGCACCAACATCATCAGGGGCATAGACCCATAGCTGATGGGTGACATCACTGAGCTGATCGTCGTGGCCCCCGCCTTGGCGCCGAGCATCGTCGACGGGAGACCGACCGCGTCGAGCAGTCCACCGACGGTGGCAAAGTCGTAGCCGGGCGTGGTCGGTACACCGGTGCCGGTGCCGGGGGTGGGACCGCCCTCAGCCGATCCCGGTGTCCCCTGGGTCGTCGCCTGCGCAGCCTGCGGCGGGTTCGACACCTGTTGCAGCGCGTTGTTATTGGCCTCCGCAGACCCGCTGTACGTGTCCATCGCGGCGCCGTCGGTCGCCCACATCACTTCATACTGGTGCTCGGTGGCCTGGATCAGCGGAGTGTTCTGGCCAAAGAAGTTGGTCGAGATCAGCGCCAGCAGCATCGCGCGGTTGGCGGCGATCACCGCGGGCGGCACCGACGCGGCCCGCGCCGCCTCGAACAGCGCGGCGGCCTGAGTTGCCAGGGCAGCGTTGTTGGCAGCGGTGACCGCGGCTTGCTCCAGCCATGCCACGTAGGGGGCGGTCGAGGCTGTCGCGACAGCCGAACCGGCTCCCGTCCACGTCGAGTCCAGATTGGCGATCACCGAGTGGGTCGCGGTGGCCGAGGTCATCAACTCGCTCGACAGCTGAGTCCACGCTGCCGCGGCCTCGAGCAACGGACTCGAGCCGGGGCCGGTATAGATAAGCCCGGAGTTGATCTCGGGCGGAAAGATACTGAAACTCATCGAGGCTCCCCGCTTCAGCCAGCTGCCGTGGCGTTTACAGCCTCAGTGACGGCGTAAGCGTTGGCGTTGCTACCCAAAGTGGCCGCGATCTGCTGGTGCACCAACGCCGCCTGCGCGCTGACTTCCTGGAACAGGGATCCGTGCGCCGAGAACTGTGCAGCAGTAATGGCCGACACCAGGTCGGCGGCAGGCGCGATCACACCGGTGGTGGGAGCAGCAGCGGCGGTGACCCCCGCGGTCATCGAGTCGCCGATTCCGGAAAGGCTTCCGGCGGCCGCCGTCAGAACCTCTGGCTGCGCGGTTACGAACGACATTGTTCCTCCTGGGGGTCGTGCAAGCGTCTCGGGGAAGTGTTTGATACTCGAAGTCTGCGTCAATACTTGACGTACGTCACTCTAGCGGACAGTTGTAATAACGGTCTGATAAAGCTGGGGCGCCCGAGGCGAACAACAACGCGTGGCCAGCGCACCACGGGGTCCTGGAGACACGAGTTGAAGCGTTCACCGAGCAGACGACCTCTCTTGGATCCTTGGGGCAGGTAGCTGCGGCGGCCGTCGCGGGAAGCGTCCCATTGCGGCCGGATGCAGAACGTAACACCGGCTCGACCTCGGGGTACAGCGCCGCTACAAACATTCAGTAAAGCTTTGGGATCTGGTCAGACAAAGCTGTATTCACTTAGCCAAGGCGCGGGATTCAACAGGTGCAACCGCGCTAAACCGGGCCTGGGGGCGGGTGCCGGTATGCGAAGCTAGGGTGCCCCACTCGGTCGGCTGGCCACCATCCAACTACGGACAACTCCACGGAGCGTGCGATGACCTTCAACGAGGGTATGCAGATCGACACCAGCACCACCTCATCAGGCGGCGGCGGTCGTGGGATCGCGATCGGCGGCGGCGTCGCCGGGCTGGTGATCCTGGTCGTGGCGCTGCTGTTGGGGGCCGATCCCGGTGAGGTGCTCAGCCAGCAGCCCGTGGACCGCGGCCAGTACACGTCACCGGGCTTCGACCTCGACAAATGCCGCACCGGCAAGGACGCCAATAAATACGTGCAATGCCGGGTGGTCGCCACGGCCAACTCGGTGGACGCGGTGTGGTCGGACCTGCTGCGTGGGTACACGCGTCCCCGGGTAGAGCTGTTCAGCGGACAGACGTCCACCGCCTGTGGGGCGGCCACCAGCGCCGTCGGACCGTTCTACTGCCCCGCGGACCAGACCGCCTACTTCGACACCGACTTCTTCAAGGTGCTCGTCGACCGGTTCGGCTCCAGCAGCGGCCCGCTCGCCCAGGAGTACGTGGTCGCCCATGAGTTCGGCCACCACGTACAGAATCTGCTCGGCGTGCTCGGCCGGGCCCAAACCGGCGCGCAGGGTGCGACGGGCGCCGGAGTTCGTACCGAGTTGCAGGCCGACTGCTACGCCGGGGTCTGGGCGCATTACGCGTCGGTGACCAAGCAGGAGGGCACCGGGGTGCCGTTCCTGCAGCCGCTGACTGACCAAGACATCAGCGATGCATTGTCCGCGGCAGCGTCGGTGGGTGACGACCGTATTCAGCAGGCCGCCACCGGTCGAGTCAATCCGGAGTCCTGGACCCACGGTGCGTCGGCGCAGCGTCAGCAGTGGTTCACCGTCGGCTATCAGAGCGGCGAACCCAACAAGTGCGACACCTTCGCCGCTGCCGACCTCGGTTAGCCCCGGGTCAAAGCGACAGTAGCCCGCGCAGTTCGGACCGCCCCGCCTCGTCCAGCGGCAACAACGGGCGACGAGGTTCCCCGGCGGGCACCCCGAGCATCTCCAGGCCGGCCTTGATCGTGGTGGGCAGCCCGCCGGCCACGATGAACTCCAACAGCGGCTTGAGGTTGTCGTAGCACGCCTGAGACTTGTCCAACTCACCCGCGGTGACCGCGGTGTAGAGGTCCAGGCAGGGCTGCGGACGCAGATTGGGTGCCGCGGTGCACCAACCGGCCGCACCGGCCCGCAGCGCCTCGAGCACCAGCGGATTGCTGCCGTTGAAGAACGGCAGGCGCCCGTCGGACAGGGTGGCGATCCTCAGCATCCGGCTCAGATCACCGGTGGACTCCTTGACCATGGCCACGTGCTCGATGCCCTCGAACATGGCCACCAGCAGGTCGGGACTCATGTCGATCCCGGAGGTAGCCGGATTGTTGTAGGCCACGATGTCGATATCGATGGCATCGGAGACGGCCCGGTAATGCGCGGTGATCTCGCGTTCGGACAGTTTCCAGTACGACACCGGCGAGACCATCACCGCGTCGGCACCGGCCTGCGCGGCATAGCGGGCGCGGCGCACGGTACGCGCGGTGGTCAGATCCGAGACCCCGACCAGCACCGGCAGGCGTCCGGCGACCGCGGCGATCGAGGCGTCGACGCAGGTCTCGAACTCGACCTCGTCGAGATAGGCGAGTTCACCGGTGCTGCCCAGCGGAGCGATGGCGTGCACCCCGGCCTCGACGAGCCGGTCGATGACGGTGGTCAGGACCGTGGTGTCGATTCCGCCGTCGCGGAACGGCGTCACCGGGTAGCCGATGACTCCAGATAACTGTGCTGCCACGAGAGACTCCTTGCTTATCGGGTGATCCCTTTACTGATTGATCACAGTGGGGTGGCCGGCCAAGGCGCGGCGGGCGTAGTAGGCGAAGTTGGCCTGGCTGCGGTTGGGCAGCAGGGTCCAGTCGTGGGCTTCACGGGCCAGCTTCTCCGGAAGTTCTTTGATGGTCCCGGCGGCCATGGCGGCCAGCTGCAACGCGGCGGCACGCTCGATCAGCACCGCCAGCGAACAGGCCTCCTCCACGCTGGCGCCGGCCACGATCTGGCCGTGGTGCGCCAGCAGTATCGCCTTCTTGTCGCCGATGGCTTCGGAGATGATCTCGCCCTCCTCGTTTCCGACCGGGACACCGGGCCACAGCGGCAGGAAGGCGCAGTCGTCGTAGAGCGGTGTGGTGTCCATGTGCGAGACGATCAGCGGGGTTTCGAGCATGGACAGTGCGGCGACGTGAAACGGGTGGGTGTGCACGATGCACTGGACATCCGGGCGGGCCCGATAGATCCAGCTGTGAAATCGATTGGCGGGGTTGGCCATCCCCTCGCCCTCGATGACGTTGAGGTCTTCGTCGACGAGCAGCAGATTGGTGTCGGTGATCTCGTCGAATCCCAGACCAAGCCGTTGGGTGTAGTAGGTGCCCGGCGTCTCGGCCCTGGCGGTGATCTGTCCGGCCAGGCCGGAGTCATGACCGCGGTCGGAAAGCGCCCGGCAGGTCAGGGCCAACTTCTGGCGAGTGGTCCACTGGGTTCCGGTGAAGTTCTCCGCGAAGCGGTGCTCCGCGCGTTGCATCAGATCGGATTTGGAATCGTCGAACGTGGTGCCCATGGCAGCTCCTCGATGCCTGAAGTGGATGACACGACTGTATCTGATAGGACACATGGTGTCATGGTTATGTCATTATGGACGCATGACGGAACTGCTGCGCGCCGTCCGCAAGCAGCGAGGGCTCACCCTCGAAGGCCTCGCCGAGCGGACCGGGCTGACCAAGAGCTACCTGTCCAAGATCGAACGGAGTCGCAGTACGCCGTCCATCGCGGTGGCCATCAAGGTGGCGCAGGCCCTGGACGTCGATGTGGCACAGCTGTTCTCCGAGCGGGGCGACGAAGACAAGATCGCGGTGGACCGGGCCTCAGACCGCAGAGAGGATCGGCAGCGCTACCGGGCGATGGCCGCAAACATGCTGGGAAAGTCGATGTCCCCGTTCGTGGTTCGTCCTACGGGGAACGCCGAGCGTGCTGGACATCGGCTGCACCCGGTACATCAAGGCCAGGAATTCCTCTTCGTGCACGCCGGGACCGTTGAGTTGGTGTACGGCGATGCGACGTTGACGCTGGGCACCGGTGACAGCGCCTACTTCGACGCCTCGATCAGCCATCGCCTCCGCTCGGTGGGCGACCACCTCGCCGAGGTCGTCGTCGTCGCAGCAGACGAAGCAGGTGGCGCACAGTGAGCACCGAACTGCTGTTCTCCTACGGCACCCTGCAACTGCCGGAGGTACAACGCAGCACCTTCGGGCGCGAACCCGACGGTCGCCCAGACGCGATCATCGGCTATGACCTGGACTATGTGACGATCACCGATCCCCACGTGGTGGCCGTCAGCGGCAGCGACCGTCATCCGATCCTGCGCCCGTCAGATGCACATGACGCCACAGTCCCTGGCACGGTTTTCGCGATCACGCCCGCCGAACTGGCGGCCGCTGACGAGTACGAGGTCGACGCCTACCGGCGGATCTCGGTGCCACTGCGCTCGGGTGCGCGAGCCTGGGTGTACGTGTTCGCCGAGTGAGCCGGATCGATCACCAGGGCCGGGTGGCGCAGGACACTCCACTACCGCCCTGCTGCGACACCACCACTTCGCCGTCGACGGCGATCTCGCAGTGGAACTCCGGGTTGGTCCGCAAGCCTCCGCTCGCGGTGACGAGCGCCCACTGACTCGGGTCGGCCAGCGTGGTGGTGTAGACCACCGGCTGTCCCCCGCCGATGGGCACCCGAACCGTCTCGAGGTATTCCGAAGAGTTGGCGTTGTAGGCCGCCATGCTGGGCGGGTCGGTCTTGATGTAGGAGATGTTGCCGGTCAGGTCACTGGTCGCGGTGATGGTGTAGGTGACCTCGTGGCCACCGGTCGCGCTCTTCTTCGGGGCGTCGGCCGACGGCTCGGTCGCGTTCTCTGCCGGAGTGGGCGACGGCAACGGCCCCGCATTCTCGGTGGGCGATGCCGCCGGGCTCTCGGTTGGCGATGCTGGGCTGGTCTCAGGGTCCGCAAGTGACGTCGCATGGCTGGCTGCCATTCCGGCGGCTGCCATCAGCAACACCGTCCCGAACTTGACTGTCACGTTCCGCATGATCGTCATACCGCGCCACGCTACCGGAGGGCCGGCTCCGACGAGGGCCGGCGGCAGCGCCTCATACCGCACCGGTCCCGCCTATCGGGTGCCGCTCAACCGCGTGCGCACCTCGGCGACAACGTCGTCGACCGCCACGTCGACCTGCTCCCCGGTGGTCAGATTCTTGACGCCGACGGTGCCCGCCTCCAGGTCGCGGTCCCCCGCCACCAGGGCGATGACGGCTCCGGAACGGTCGGCGGCGCGCATCGCTCCCTTGAGGCCGCGATCCCCGTACGCCAGGTCCACCCGCACCCCGGCGGCCCGCAACTGCGCGCCGATAACGGCGAGCCGCAATTTGGCGGCCTCGGACAGCCCCACCCCGTACACCTCGCACCGGGTGGTCGTCCCCACGGTCTTGCCCTCGGCGGCCAGAGCGAGCAGGGTGCGGTCCACGCCGAGACCGAAGCCGATCCCGGACAGATCCTGGCCGCCAAGCTGGCGCATCAGCCCGTCGTAGCGGCCCCCGCCGCCGATTCCGGACTGCGCACCCAGACCGTCGTGCACGAACTCGAAGGTGGTCTTGGTGTAGTAGTCCAGGCCGCGCACCATGCGCGGATTGACCACGTAAGGCACCCCGAGTGCGTCCAGGTGTGCCAGCACGGTGCCGAAGTGCGTGCGGGCGCCCGCCGACAGATGGTCCAGCATGACCGGGGCGTCCGCGGTCATCTCACGCACGTGCGGGCGCTTGTCGTCGAGCACCCGCAGTGGGTTGAGCTGCGCGCGCTGCCGGGTCTCTTCGTCGAGGTCGAGCCCGAACAGAAACTGCTGCAGCAACTCTCGGTACGCGGGGCGGCAGGTGTCGTCGCCCAGGGAGGTGATCTCCAGCCGGAAACCTTCCAATCCCAGGGAGCGAAAACCCGCATCGGCGACCGCGATCACCTCGGCATCCAGCGCGGGATCGTCCACCCCGATCGCCTCGACGCCCACCTGCTGCAGCTGCCGATAGCGGCCGGCCTGCGGGCGCTCATACCGGAAAAAGGGCCCCGCGTAGCAGAGCTTGGCGGGCAGTTGACCGCGGTCCAGCCCGTGCTCGATCACCGCACGCATCACCCCCGCGGTGCCCTCGGGACGCAGGGTCACCGACCGCTCCCCGCGATCGGCGAACGTGTACATCTCCTTGGACACCACGTCGGTGGACTCCCCCACCCCGCGCGCGAACAGTGCGGTGTCTTCGAAGATCGGCAGCTCGATGTCGCCGTAACCGGCGCGGCGAGCGGTCGCCAGCAGCCCGTCGCGGACCGCGACGAAGCCGGCCGAGGCCGGCGGAACGTAATCGGGCACCCCTTTGGGTGCGGCAAACGTGCTCACGCACTCAGCCCTTCCAGGAATGGGTTGTAACGGCGCTCCGCGCCGATGGTGGTCTTGGGTCCATGGCCGGGCAGCACCACGGTCGCGTCGTCGAGGCAGAGCAGCTTGTCGACGATCGAGGTCAGCAGGTCGCGGCCGCTGCCCCCGGGCAGGTCGGTGCGGCCGACCGAGTTCTGAAACAGGGTGTCCCCGCTGAACACAACTTCGGCTGCGTCCCCCTCGACCCGGAACACCACCGAACCCCGGGTGTGGCCGGGGGTGTGGTCGACAGTCACCGTGGTGTTGCCCAAGCCGAGCTTGTCCCCGTCGCGGTCCAGTTCGATCAGCTGCTTGGGCTCGGAGAACATCGCCTTGCTCAACACACCGAACAGCGCCTGCCCCGGGACCGTGCCCAGCGAGCGCAGCGGGTCGGTGAGCATGAAGCGGTCCTCGGGGTGAATGTAGGTGGGGCAGCCGTAGCTGTCGGAGACCTTCTGCGCCGACCAGATGTGATCGATGTGGCCGTGGGTGAGCAGCACCGCCGACGGCGTCAGCCGATTCTCGTCGAGCACACGCCGCAGCCGGGCCATCGCGCGCTGCCCGGGGTCCACGACGATCGCGTCAGAGCCCTGCCGTGGCGCCAACACGTAACAGTTGCACGCCAGCATTCCAGCGGGGAATCCGGTGACCAACACGCCGACCAGTTTCCCATTGCACGCCGGGTCGGCGGTGACGCGGGCGGTGCAGGCGCGCTCTGGCAGACTTGAGGCCCGACTCAGTCAGCGAGCCAGGAGGTTACCGCCGGTGCCCACGAACTCAGAGCGGCGTGCCGCCGCCAAGCGCAATCTGGAGCAACAGGTGCAGCAGCGTGCCGAGGCGGCCCGCAAGCAGCGTCGGCTGCTGATGATCGTCGGCGCCGTGGCGGCGGTGTTGCTGATCGCGGGTGTGGTGTTCGTGGTGCTGCGCGACGACGACCCCGGCAACGTCAACGCGAGCGGTTCGTCGGCGTCGAGCACATCGGAGTCCGCGGACTCCGCTGACGCTTCGGGGGCACCGGCGGCCAGCGCCGGACAGCTGCCGAAATTCACCGCATCGCCTGCGCTGGGCGCCGACTGTCAGTACCCGAAGGCGCGTCCGGCCACCAAGGCTGTCGAGCCGCCGCGGACCGGCAAAGTCCCGACCGACCCCGCCGAGGTCAGCGTCTCGATGATGACCGACCAGGGCCCCATCGGTTTGATGCTCAACAACGCCCAATCCCCCTGCACCGTCAACAGCTTCATCAGCCTGGCGGCCAAGGACTTCTTCAACGACACCCAGTGTCACCGGCTGACCACGTCACCGATGCTCAGCGTGCTGCAATGCGGTGATCCCGCCGGGGACGGCACTGGCGGCCCGGGCTACGAATTCGACAACGAATACCCCACCGACCAGTACTCCTTGGGCGACCCGGCCGCGCAGCGGCCGGTCACCTATCCGCGCGGCACGGTGGCGATGGCCAACGCCGGGCCCGGCACCAACGGCAGCCAGTTCTTCCTGGTCTACAAGGATTCGATGCTGCCGCCGCAGTACACGGTGTTCGGCAAGATTCAGGACGACGGTCTGGCCACCCTGGACAAAATCGCCGCAGCCGGCGTGCAGGGCGGCGGCGATGACGGCCCGCCGGCCACCAAGGTGACCGTCAAGTCGGTGCGGGCCGACTAACCCGGGCGCGGCCCCCGCTTGCGGGGGCCGATGCCGGGCTCGGGCCGTCAAGCCGCCGACGTCACCCGGTAGACGTCGTAGACGCCCTCGACATTGCGCACCACGTTGAGCAGGTGGCCCAGATGCTTCGGGTCGCCCATCTCGAAGGTGAACCGGCTGACAGCCACCCGGTCTCGTGAGGTGGTGACCGAAGCCGACAAGATGTTGACCTTCTCGTCGGCGAGCACCTTGGTGATGTCCGAGAGCAACCGGTGCCGATCCAGCGCCTCGACCTGAATGGCGACCAGGAACACCGAGGACGGCGACGGCGCCCACTTGACCTCGATGATCCGCTCGTCCTGCTGACGCAGCGCATCGGCATTGGTGCAGTCGGTGCGGTGCACCGACACCCCGCCGCCCCGGGTGACAAAACCCATGATCTCGTCGCCGGGCACCGGAGTGCAGCACTTGGCAAGCTTGGTCAACACACCGGTGGCGCCCGGTACCGCGACGCCGACATCGTCGGTGTGGCGCTCGCGCCGCGAGATGGTCAGCGGTGTGGAGCGCTCGGCCAAGTCGTCCTCGGCCTGGTCGACACCGCCGAGCTGGGCCACCAACCGTTGCACCACGTGGTGCGCCGAGATGTGGTTCTCGCCGACGGCGGTGTAGAGCGCCGACACATCGCTGTAGTGCAGTTCGCGGGCCACCGCCGCCATCGACTCGCCGTTGACCAGTCGTTGCAGCGGCAAACCCGCGCGCCGCACCTCGCGGGCCATCGCGTCCTTGCCGGACTCGAGCGCCTCCTCGCGGCGTTCCTTGGCGAACCACTGCCGGATCTTGGCCTTCGCCCGGGGCGACACCACGAACTGCTGCCAGTCCCGCGACGGCCCGGCGTTCTGCGCCTTCGAGGTGAAAACCTCGACCACTTCCCCGTTTTCGAGCTTGCGCTCCAGCGCCACCAGCCGGCCATTGACCCGGGCACCGATACAGCGGTGGCCGACCTCGGTGTGCACGGCGTAGGCGAAGTCCACCGGCGTGGATCCGGTGGGCAACGTGATCACATCGCCCTTGGGGGTGAACACGAAGATCTCTTTGACCGCCAGGTCATACCGCAGCGACTCGAGGAACTCACCCGGGTCGGCCGCTTCCCGCTGCCAATCCAGCAGCTGGCGCATCCAGGCCATGTCGTCGATCTCGGCGGCGGTGTTGAGGTGCGGAACACCGTTGCGGCCCTTGGCCTCTTTGTAGCGCCAGTGCGCGGCGATACCGTATTCGGCGGTGCGGTGCATCTCCCGGGTGCGGATCTGGATCTCCAGCGGTTTGCCCTCCGGGCCGATCACCGTGGTGTGCAGTGATTGATAGACCCCGTAGCGCGGTTGGGCGATGTAGTCCTTGAACCGGCCGGCCATCGGCTGCCACAGCGAGTGCACGACGCCCACCGCGGCATAGCAGTCCCGGATCTCGTCGCACAGGATCCGCAGCCCCACCAGGTCGTAGATGTCGTCAAAGTCGCGGCCGCGCACGATCATCTTCTGATAGATCGACCAGTAGTGCTTGGGCCGCCCCTCGACGGTCGCGGTGATCTTCGACTTCGCCAGCGTGTTGACGATCTCGGCTCGCACCTTGGCCAGGTAGGTGTCGCGGGACGGCGCGCGGTCGGCCACCAGCCGCACGATCTCCTCGTAGCGCTTGGGGTGCAGGATCGCGAACGACAGATCTTCGAGCTCCCACTTGACTGTCGCCATACCCAGCCGATGTGCCAGCGGTGCAATGACTTCCAGTGTTTCGCGCGCTTTGCGCGCCTGCTTCTCGGGCGCCAGGAAGCGGATGGTGCGCATGTTGTGCAACCGGTCGGCGACTTTGATCACCAGCACACGTGGGTCACGTGCCATCGCGATGACCATCTTGCGGATGGTCTCGGCCTCGGCCGCGGTGCCCAGCACCACCTTGTCCAGCTTGGTTACCCCGTCGACCAGGTGAGCTACCTCGTCGCCGAACTCGGCGGCCAGCGCGGCGAGGGTGTACCCGGTGTCCTCGACGGTGTCGTGCAGCAGCGCCGCCACCAATGTGATGGTGTCCATGCCCAACTCGGCCAGGATGGTGGCAACAGCGACCGGGTGGGTGATGTAGGGATCCCCCGAATGACGCAGCTGCGAGGCGTGACGCTGCTCGGCGACCTCAAAGGCGCGTTGCAGCAGCGCCAGGTTGGCTTTCGGGTAGTACTGCCGGTGCACCGCCACCAGCGGCTCCAGCACCGGGCTCAGGGCGCCACGCTGGGAGGTGATGCGGCGGGCAATGCGGGCTCGCACCCGCCGCGACGCGCTGGTCGGGACCTTCAGCAGATCGGTGCGCTCCGACGGCGAGTCCTGGGCAATCGTCTCCGACGCCGCCGTGCTCTGGCTGCTGTCGGCGCTGTAGCTCTCGGGATCTGAGCCCGGCACTAAGCCGTGTTCAGGGCCCTGCGCCAAGCCTTGTTCAGGACCCACTGTGCTCACCTCCGACCACGAGAATATCGACTAAATCAGGTGCAGGCTGTGCAGCTGCAACGGTGCCACCGCGGCGCGTCCGCCGAGCCCCGCCAGCTCCAGCACCACCGCGGCCGCAACCACCTCTGCTCCTGCCCTGTCCAACAAGCGCCGCGTTGCGGCCAGGGTACCGCCGGTGGCCAGCACGTCGTCGAGTATTACCACCCGGCGCCCGGCCAAATCGATTCCGTCGGCCGGAATCTCCAACGCGGCAGTTCCGTACTCGAGCTGGTAGCGCTCCGAGAGCACCGGCGGGGGCAGCTTGCCGCCCTTGCGGACCGCCAGCGCGCCCACCCCGAGCCGGTCGGCGACCGCCCCGGCCAGCAGAAACCCGCGCGCGTCCACGCCGGCCACCAGATCTGCGCCGGCAACCACACGAGCCAGCGCCTCGGTGACCGCGGTCAGTCCGGTGGCATCGGCGAACACCGGGGTCAGGTCTTTGAATGCGATTCCCGCTGTGGGAAAGTCCGCCACTTCGCGGATCAGCGACGCGATGATCTGACCGGCGCCTGCGGCAGGCTCGGCCTGATTCACTGTTGCAACTCCCAGCGGTCCATATTCCAGCCCGCACCCCATCGGGTGGGGTTGACGGCCACACCGTAGGTCTTCTTCGACGACAGCAGGGTGCGCTGCTGGCGGTACAGCGGCAATGTCGGCATATCGGCCCACAGCACCGGCGCGCTCTCGGCAAGCAGCCGCACCATCTCCGCGGGGTCGGCGGTGACGGCCAGCGCGGACACCACGCCGTCGATCTGGTCGTTGTGGTAGCCGGACAGGTTGTTTCCGTTGCCGCTGAACAACTCGTAGGCGTCCACCACCGACGACCCGCTCGATCCGCTTCCGGTGGATCCCCCGGTGCTGGCGAGCAGTACGTCGATCTGTCCTTCGCGCAGTGCCAGCGGGCCGATGGCGTCGGAGGCGACCTCGGTGACGGTGATGCCGGCGGGAGCGCACGAGCTGCTGATCGCCCCGATCACCGCGGCCAACCGGGTGTTGGGACCGCGGTAGCCGATACGCACCGTTAACGGTGTGCCGCCCAGCGTCTCGCGTGCCGCGTCGGGGTCTGCCCGGGCGAATTGTTCGGCCTCGGGCACGTTCTCGGCCTGGTCGAACGCGTCGTCCATGGCGGTGTTGAGCCGGGAGTTGACCACCGGCACCCCGGCGTCGCGGGCGATGACGTCGCGCGGGGTGCACAGCGCCACCGCCCGGCGTGCGGGAGTCTCCGACAGCGGCCCGGACGGAGCGAAGATGAGCTGCTCGATGCCGCCCGAGGGGCTGTCGCTGCTCTGATAGTCATCCGGGGTGATCAGCGACCCGGCGGATCCGGTCGCCACGTCGACGACCTCGATGACGCGCCTGTTCACCCGGTCGGCGATGTCGGCGGTCTGCGGCCACACCGTGATCCGCTTGGTGACCGGCTTGGCACCCCACCACAGGTCGTTGGCCACCAGCACTACGGCGCCGCCGTCGAGCACCGAGTCGATCTTGTAGGGCCCCGACGACGGGAAATAACGCAGGTCAGCACCGCGGTCTAGCTGCCAGATGGTGTTCCAGGCCTGCGCGATCCTGCCGATGACTTCGTCGGCGGGCCCGAGTCTGCCCAGCACGGCGTCGGTGATGTTCACGCCGAGCTTCTCGCTGATGACGTGCGAGGGCATCATCGAGGTAGCGGTGAACAGTTCCTCGTAGTCGACGATGTTGCGGTCGGGAAAGAACGACACCCGGGCCTTCTTGGCACCGGACTGGCACTCGATGTTCTCGATGTCGAGGTAGCCGGCGCGGCTCGCGGCATCGAAGCCCGGAAAGCGACCGGACTGGGCCGCCCACGCCAGCACCAGGTCGTCACAGGTGATGGGCTTCCCGTCGGAGTACACCGCGGCGTCGGCGATCTGATAGTCCAGCACCAGCGGGGCGCGGCCCACCACAGAGATGCTGCCGAAGTCGTGATCGGTGACGATCTGGCCGTCCGGCCCGTGGTAGCCGAATCCGATCAGGGTTCGCGAGAACGCCTGGGGCCCAGCCGACGCGGCACCGGCGACGGTGGTGCTGTTATAGGTGATCAGACCGCCGTCGACGGCATAGTCGATCTGATCGACAGTGGCGCTGGTGCACGCCGGTACCGACCAGATACCGAGGCTGATGGCGATCGCCACCACCCACGTCGCAGCGTGCCGCCAGCGGGCCGCCATCGCCGGTTACCGACCAGCGCCCGGCTTGCCGGTCGGACCCTGGCTGCGCCGGCTGGTGGGGCGGACCGGCTTCGCACCGGTCGCCGGGGTGCCAGGCGCCGCCGCCACCCTGCCCTCGTCGCCATCGGCAACGGTGTCTTCGGAGTCGCCCGGGTCCTCCGCGCCGGCTGCCGCCGGCTTCGAACCGGCCGCGGCGTTGCGCCGCCGCATCACCCGGCGGGTGTGGTTTTGCACCAGCTGAGTACGTTCGCGAAGCGTGACCAACAGCGGCGTGGCCAGGTAGATCGACGAATAGGTGCCGACGACGACACCAACCAACTGCACCAGCGCGAGGTCCTGCAGCGTTCCCACACCCAGCAGCCACACGGCGACCACCATCAGCGAGATGATCGGCAATGCCGAGATCAGGCTGGTGTTGATCGATCGCATGAAGGTCTGATTGATGGCCAGGTTCGCTTGTTCGGCGTAGGTGTAGCGGGTTTTGTGCTCGAAGCCGCTGGTGTTCTCCTCGACCTTGTCGAACACGATGACGGTGTCGTAGATGGAGAACCCGAGAATGGTCAACAGGCCGATGACAGTGGCCGGTGTGACCTCGAATCCGACCAGCGAATACACCCCGGCGGTCACGAGAATGTCGAAGACCATCGAGATCATCGCCGAGAGGGTCATGAACCACTCGTAGCGCACCGTGATATACAGCGACGCCAACAGCAGGAACACCACCAGGGCGATCACGGCCTTTTTGGTGATCTGCCCGCCCCAGGTCTCCGACACCGCAGAGTCGCTGATCGCCTGCTTGCTGGCTTCACCGTCGGGCCCGACCGGCTGGAAGGCGTCGAACAGGTCGTCGCGCAGCTTCTCGGTCTGCTCGTTGGTGAGCGTCTCGGCGCGGATCTGCACCGTCGCCGAGTTGCCGTTGCCGACCACGACCACCGACTCGGGACTGCTGCCGACGCTCTTGCGGAACACCTCTTCGACCTGGGTGACGCTGGTGTCGCCGCGCGGGAACGACACTTTGGTGCCGCCGGCGAAGTCGATACCGAAGGTGAAGCCGCGAACCAAGATGCTCACGATCGCGGTGGCGACCATGGCGCCACTGATCGCGTACCACATCCGCCGCTTACCGATGACCTCGAATGCGCCGGTACCGGTGTAGAGCCTCGACAGGAACCCATGCTGGGGCGCCTTGGGGGTTCCAGCGGTCTTGCGAGGCTTGGCCTGCACGGCGGTCCGGCTCTTGGTGTCCTTGACGGCTGCCGCGTCGTTCTTAGCGGACTTCGTCGCGCGCTTGGTGCCGCTACTGGTGCTCGGTTTGGCCATCTGGCTATCCCTGTTCCGTCGACTGGGCGGTTACCCGCGTGCGCGCTTTGGCTCCGGACTTGCCGCCCGCTGCGCCTCCCGATCTGGCGACCGCCCGCCGCTCCCGTGCGACCTGCTGAACCGCGCCGAGACCGTTGTAGGACGGCTTGGCCAGCGTCGGCGACTTGGACGCCAGGTAGACCAGTGGCCAGGTCACCAGGAACACCACCACCAGGTCGAGGATGGTGGTCAGACCCAGCGTGAACGCGAAGCCCTTCACCTGTCCGACCGCCAGGAAGTACAGCACCGCCGCCGCAAGGAAGGTGACCGCGTTGCCGGACACGATCGTCTTGCGGGCCCGCGTCCACCCGCGTGGCACCGCCGAGCGGAACGACCGGCCCTCGCGGATCTCGTCCTTGATGCGCTCGAAGAACACCACGAAAGAGTCTGCGGTGGTACCGATACCGATGATCAGACCGGCGATACCGGCCAAGTCGAGCGTGTAGTTGATATACCGGCCCAGCAATATCAGGATCGCGTAAACCATGGCCCCGGCCACCACCAGGGACAGCGCGGTCAGCACGCCGAGTACGCGGTAGTAGAGCAACGAGTAGATCAGCACCAGGGCCAGACCGATCGCACCGGCGATCAGGCCCGCCTTCAGCGAGGTCATTCCCAGTGTGGCCGAGACGGTTTCGGCTTCCGAGGCCTCAAACGACAGCGGCAGCGACCCGTACTTCAAGACGTTAGCCAGCTGGCGTGCCGCATCCGGAGTGAATCCCGGTGAGCCACCGGTGATTTGGGTGCGGCCACCGGGGATGGCCTCCTGGATCTGCGGGGCACTGACGACCTGCGAGTCCAGCGTGAAGGCGGTCTGCGTGCCGATGTGGGCGGCGGTGTAGTCGGCCCAGACGTCGGCAGCGGCGCTCTTGAACTGCACCTGGACGACGTTCGAGCCGCTGCGCTGGTCCATGCCCGAGCTGGCGTCGGCGATCTGGTCGCCGCTGATGATCGACGGCGCCAAGAGGTACGCGGTCTGCTGGTCCTGTGAGCAGGTCACCAACGGCAGATCCGGGTCGTCGTTGCCGGCAAGGATGTCTTCCTTGTCGCACCGTCCGGCCTGGATCTGAAGGGCCAGCGCCTGCACGACTTTGTTGTCGCTCTGCCGCAACCGCTTCTCAGCGGCGATACGGGCGGCCAGGCCCTGGGCCTGATCACCCTGACCGGGCAGACCCGGGATGCCGGGCAATCCGGGCAGTCCGGGCAAGGCGGGCATCTGCGCCCCGGGGGAAGCCGGCAACTCGGCGGGCGATCCCGGCGCCGTCGGCGCCGGTACGGTCGAGGTGCCGGGAGTGCCAGTCTCGCTGGTGTTTTCGGAGCCGGGGCTCGACGAAGTGGTTCCCGGGGTCGGGGTCGGCTCCTGCGGGAAGGGCCGCGGCTGGGCCGGCGGCGTCAGCGGCTGCTGCGGAAGCGCCCCGCCGTTCCCGCCGAACAGGCCCTGTCCGCCCGCACCGAAGCCCGGAGGCAGACCCGGAGCACCACCCCCGGCGCCAGGGGGCAGACCGGGCACACCGCCGCCACCGAGACCCGGAGGCAGACCGGGCACACCGCCGCCACCGAGACCCGGAGGCAGGCCGGGCACACCGCCACCGCCGGGCGGCAAGCCCGGGACGCCGGGCATACCGCCACCGCCGAGGCCGGGCATCCGGGCGGCTGCCTGAGCTTCCTGCACCGACACACCGTTGATCACCGGCCGGATGTAGAGCCGGGCCGTCTGGCCCAAGGTGCGGGCCTCATTGCCGTCGCTGCCCGGCACCGTGATGACCAGGTTGTTGCCGTCGATGATGACCTCAGAGCCCGAGACACCGAGCCCGTTGACCCGGGCGCTGATGATCTGTTGCGCCTGGTTGAGCGCGTCACGGGTGGGCGTGGAGCCGTCCGGGGTGCGCGCGGTGAGCGTCACGCGGGTGCCGCCCTGCAGGTCGATGCCGAGTTTGGGTTCGGCGAGCTTGTCTCCGGTCAGGAATACCAGCAGGTAGACGCCGATGAGCAATGCCAGGAACACCGCCAGGTTGCGGGCAGGGTGCACCGGCGCCGAAGGCGATGCCACGTTGTTGAGTCTCCTTCGCTCATTGCGCAATGCGCTCTCATGATCGTCGGGGCTGGCCCATGCTCGGACCGCCCGCGGCGATCAGTACCACTGCACCCGCAAAAGGGTACGTGCCCGGCCGGCCGGGATGATCGTTGGGCGGACGTTCCGCGCGTCGGGGCGTGTCAGCCGGCCGATCGGATGGCAGTGACCCGCCACACCCGGCGGCGGAGCGCTGTTAGGCGCCCTCGACGGCCTGTTCGACCGCGGCCTCGGCCGTCAGCTCCTCGGGCTCGATCTTGTCGCGCACGGCCAGCTTCATCCAGGTGGTCACCACACCGTCGGCGATCTCCAGGTCGACGTCGTCGTCCGTGATGCGGGTGATGGTGCCCTGCAGTCCCGATGTCGTGTGCACCCGGTCGCCCACCTGCAGCGATTCGTGCAGGTCGATGGTGGCCTGCATCGCGCGCTTCTGCCGCCGCGAGGCGAAGAACATAAAGGCGCCCATGACAAGGATGAGCGGCAGGAAGGCAACCATGTTTTCCATGACGAGAACCGATCTTTCGACTTGTTCGAATGATTCTTTGGCACCGGACCACCGCAGGCGTGGCGGGCCACTGTGATGACAACAGTGTGCCACTGTGTGCGGCGACCGCGCGCCGGTACCGCCGTCCACCCCCTAGGCTATCGGTGACGGGGGGTCAGAATTCTTGAGGGAAGGTTGGCCGATGAGGAACTTCGCGTGTGGTCTGGCGACCGCCGTTGCCCTGGCAGCGGCTCCCCTGGCAGTAGGAGCGATCGCCATGCCCGCCATCGGATCGGCAGAGCCGCTGGCCTGCCCGGGCGGCCAGTACTGGGAGCCCAGCACCAACACCTGCATGCCACTCGGACAGGGACCGACCCCGCTGGACTGTCCGGGCGGTCAGTACTGGGAGCCCAGCACCAACACCTGCATGCCACTGGGGCAGGGACCGACCCCGCTGGACTGTCCGCCCGGTGAATATTGGCAGCCCTTTGGTAACGCGTGCCGGCCACTCGGCCAGATCTGAGCCGCGGAAAACACCGCTAAGGAGGTCCGCCCCATGTCAGTGTCGCCGCTGCAGAGCCGCCACCTGACCACCGAGATCCCCGGGCCCGGCTCGGTACAGCTGGCGCGCCGCCGAACGATGGCCGTGCCGCGCGGGGTGGGCAGCACGCTGCCGGTGTACGCGATGCGGGCCGGTGGCGGCATCGTGGAAGACGTCGACGGCAACCGGTTGATCGACCTGGGCTCAGGTATCGCGGTGACCACCGTGGGCAACGCCGCGCCGCGCGTGGTGGAAGCGGTGCAGCAGCAGGTTGCCGAGTTCACCCACACCTGTTTCATGGTGACGCCCTACGAGGGATATGTGGCCGTCGCCGAAGCGCTGAACAGGATCACTCCCGGCGACTTCGAGAAGCGGTCGGTCCTGCTCAACTCCGGTGCGGAGGCGTTGGAGAACGCCGTCAAGATCGCCCGGTCCTACACCCGCAAGACCGCGGTGGCGGCGTTCGATCACGGCTACCATGGCCGCACCAACCTGACGATGGCACTCACCGCCAAGTCGATGCCGTACAAGAGCGGATTCGGTCCGTTCGCGCCCGATATCTACCGAGCGCCGGCGTCCTATCCCTACCGTGACGGCCTGATCGACAAGGAGTTGGGCAGCGACGGGGAACGGGCCGCCGAACGGGCCATCGGCGTCCTGGAGAACCAGATCGGCGCCCGCAATCTGGCTGCGCTGGTGATCGAACCGATCCAAGGCGAGGGCGGGTTCATCGTCCCGGCGCCGGGTTTTCTACCGGCGCTGTTGGCCTGGTGCGGCGACAACGACGTCGTGTTCATCGCCGACGAGGTACAGACCGGCTTCGCCCGCACCGGGGCGATGTTCGCCTGTGACCACGAAGGCCCGGCCGGGCTGGCACCGGATCTGATCTGTACCGCAAAAGGAATCGGCGGCGGCCTGCCATTGGCGGCTGTCACCGGCCGCGCCGACATCATGGACGCCCCGCATGTGAGCGGACTGGGCGGCACCTTCGGTGGCAACCCGGTGGCCTGTGCGGCGGCGCTGGGGGCGTTGGCCGCTGTCGAGGCCGACGACCTGGTGGGCCGGGCGAGGCAGATTGAGCGGCTGATCTTCGAACGGTTGGGCCGCTTGCAGGCCGACGACGACCGGATCGGCGATATCCGCGGCCGCGGCGCCATGATCGCCCTTGAGTTGGTGCAGCCGGATACCCACGCACCGGATCCGGCCCTGACCGCCGCACTGGCGGCAGCGTGTCATCGGGCGGGTGTGATCGTGTTGACCTGTGGAACCTTCGGCAATGTGGTGCGGCTGCTGCCGCCGCTGACCATCAGCGACGCACTGCTGTCGGAGGGATTGGACGTGCTCGCCGGCGAGTTGGCCAAGCTCTAACCCGACTTACTCGAACAACCCCGGTTGTCCCAGTCCCCCCGCGCCCGCCGGCGGCACCATGCCCAGGTGCGTCCAGGCTGCCGGAGTCGCGACGCGACCGCGGGGGGTGCGGGCAACCATCCCGGCGCGTACCAGGAACGGCTCGCAGACCTCCTCGACGGTGGCAGCTTCCTCCCCCACCGCAACCGCCAGGGTGGAGACTCCGACCGGTCCGCCGCCGAAGCTCCGGGTCAGTGCCGAGAGCACCGCGCGGTCCAGCCGGTCCAGGCCCAATTCGTCGACGTCGTAGACCGCCAGCGCGGCTTTGGCGACGTCGCGGGTGATCACCCCGTCGGCACGCACTTCGGCGTAGTCCCGCACCCGGCGTAACAGCCGGTTGGCGATCCGCGGCGTGCCGCGGGAGCGCCGCGCGACCTCGGCGGCCGCCTCGGCGCCCAGTTCGATCCCGAGGATCTTGGCCGAGCGTGCCAGCACTCGTTGTAATTCGGCCGGTTCGTAGAAATCCATGTGGGCGGTGAAGCCGAACCGGTCGCGCAGTGGGCCGGTGAGTGCACCGGATCTGGTCGTCGCACCGACCAGGGTGAATGGGGCCACTTCCAGCGGAATCGAGGTGGCGCCGGGCCCCTTCCCGACGACGACGTCGACGCGGAAGTCCTCCATCGCCAGGTAGAGCATCTCTTCGGCCGGCCGGGCGATGCGGTGGATCTCATCGATGAACAGCACGTCGTGTTCGACCAGGTTCGACAGCATCGCGGCCAGGTCGCCGGCGCGTTCCAGCGCCGGCCCGGAGGTGACCCGCAACGAACTACCGAGCTCGCTGGCGATGATCATGGCCAGCGAGGTCTTTCCCAGCCCGGGCGGACCGGACAGCAGGATGTGATCGGGTGTGCCGCCGCGGTTTTTGGCGCCCTCGATCACCAGCTGCAGTTGTTCGCGTACCCGGGGCTGGCCGATGAACTCGGCCAGACTGCGCGGGCGCAGGCCGGCGTCGATGTCTCCCTCGCCGACCGTCAGCGCCGGGGACACCTCGCGGTCGTCGGGATCGCCGGGTTCACCGGATTGGCTCACTTGGTCTTCCCCAACCGGCTCAGCGCGGTGCGCAGTACTTCAGAGGTGGTGGCGTCGGGAGCGTCGGCCAGTACCTTGTCGGTGGTCTCCTCGGCCTGCTTGGCGGCAAAGCCGAGCCCGATCAGGGCTTCGATCACCGGAGCCCGCACCGCGTGACCGCTGAACACGGCCCCGTCGGAGGGGGCCACCGCGCCGATCTTGTCGCGCAGCTCCAGCACCAGCCGCTCGGCACCGCGCTTGCCGATCCCGGGCACGCGGGTCAATGCGGTGATGTCGGAGTCGGCGAGCGCCCGGCGCAGGGTGGCCGCGTCATAGACCGCCAGGGTGGCCAGGGCGATCTTGGGTCCGATCCCCGAGACGCCGATCAACGTGAGGAACAGATCGCGGGCCTCACCGTCGGGAAATCCGTAGAGGGTCATCGAGTCTTCACGCACGACCATCGCGGTGATCAGACGGGATTCGCTACCGCGGCGCAGCGTCGACAGGGTGGTCGGTGTGGCCATCAGTTTGTAACCCACCCCGGCCGCCTCGATCACGGCATGGTCCAGGGCAATGTCGATGACCTCGCCACGCACCGACGCGATCATGCCCGGGCCGCCTTGAGCTTGGCGGTGTACTTGCGCCGCTGCTCGGCGGCCAGCGCCTCCGCGGCAGCCATCCGGGCGATCATCGGGGCCCGCCAGCAGTGACAGATCGCCAGCGCCAGCGCGTCCGCGGCGTCGGCGGGCGTCGGCTTTTGCTGCAGCCCGAGGATCCGGGTGATCATCGTCGTCACCTGCGCCTTGTCGGCCGAGCCGTTGCCGGTCACCGCGGCCTTTACCTCGCTGGGGGTGTGGAAGTGCACGGTGATGCCGCGCCGGGCGGCCTGCAGCGCGATCACTCCGCCGGCCTGCGCGGTGCCCATCACGGTGGAGACGTTCTGCTGGGAGAACACCCGCTCGATCGCGATGACGTCGGGACGGTGGGTGTCGAGCCAGTGCTCGGCGGTGTCACTGATGGTCAGCAGCCGCTCCGGCAGCGGCTGATCGGCCGGGGTGCGCACCACATCGACGTCCAAAGCGGTGACCTGACGCCCCTGCCCGCCTTCGACCACTGACAGTCCACACCGCGTCAGCCCGGGGTCGACGCCCATCACCCGCATCGGATTCCTCTCCAGCACCGAACAACTGTTCGACAGTCTAGTGGGTTCCGATGACACCCCCCGGGCGCGACACGCTCCCTGAGTGCGGCTCGCGGCAGCACCCGCCGCCCGGGGCTGGCGGCGCTTCCGCCGGTTCCTCTCCCACGGCGGCGTCAGTCCAGCACCGTAGTTCGGCTAGACCACCCGCAAACCAGCGGGCACGGCCTGCGGGTCGCGCCAGAACGCGTCGCGGGTGAAGCGGTTGAACAGGTCGGGCGGCAGGATCGACTCCCGCGGCTTGGCCCGGACCTCGCCGTGAACGGTGTGTAGGCCCGGCGTGCCGGCCCGTTCGTCGAAGTCGGTGACGTCATAGTCGACATTGTCAAAAGTGTGGGGGTACATCGGTTCACCGATGAAGTCGTAGATGGCACGCATCGTCCGGCCCGGATCAGTGGTCAGAGTCTCGTACTGCACAACCAGCAGCTTGTCCCGCTGTGCGCCGTAACAGGCCTGTTTGAGCATGTCGTAGGGCGCCCCGACCATTCCGTCCTGCGCCACAATCCCGTTGGCGCGAGTGTAGACAGTGCCGCCGGGATTGAAGCCGAAGATCGAGGACGGCGTGAACACGTTGCGCTGGATCAATCGTTCGATGCTGTCGACCACCCACGTCAGCTCGCGCACGCAGGCAATCACCTTGGCGTCCGGAAACAGCCGCGTGACCGCCGGCATCCACCCGCACCACGCTCGATTGGTGTCGAAGACCACCTCCGCGGCGCAGTCGGCGTAGAAGCTGTCGAACAGCCCGTGCAGGATCCGTTCCCGCTTCGCGTCGTCGATGAACACCGAGAACTCGTTGCGGGCGCTCATCTCGCCGAGCAACGCGCCGAACAAGCCCGCCAGCGGGCCCGACATCCCGGCCTCGAAACGCGGGTTCTGCCGCAGTAACGCGGCCAGCAGGGTCGAACCTGAGCGCGGCAGACCGGAGATGAAATGGATCGTCGACAACGGCGTGGCTCCTATTCGGTTTCGAGGGCTGCGAGGACCTCGTCGGACAGGTCGACGTTGGTCCACACGTTCTGCACGTCGTCACTATCCTCGAGCGCCTCGACGAGCTTGAACACCTTGCGCGCACCCTCGACATCAACCGGCACGCTCACCGACGGCTGAAAACTCGCCTCAGCCGAGTCGTAGTCGATCCCGGCCTCCACCAACGCAGTCCGCACCGCCACCAGATCCCCCGGCTCCGAAATCACCTCAAAGCCCTCCCCCACATCATTGACATCCTCAGCACCGGCATCCAACACCGCCGCCAACACGTCATCCTCGGTCAAGGAGTTCTTGTCCAAAGTGATCAAGCCCTTACGGCTGAACAGGTAGGCAACCGAACCAGGATCCGCCATCTGACCCCCATTGCGCGTCATCGCCACCCGCACCTCACTAGCAGCCCGATTACGGTTATCGGTCAAACACTCGATGAGCACCGCCACACCGTTAGGCCCGTACCCCTCATAGGTGATCGTCTGATAATCCGCCCCACCAGCTTCCTCACCAGCACCACGCTTACGCGCCCGCTCAATATTGTCATTGGGCACCGAGTTCTTCTTCGCCTTCTGAATGGCGTCATACAACGTCGGATTACCCGACGGATCCCCACCACCCACCCGCGCCGCAACCTCAATATTCTTGATCAACCGAGCAAAATTCTTGCCACGACGAGCGTCAATGACAGCCTTCTTATGCTTCGTGGTAGCCCACTTGGAATGGCCACTCATCGATTGCCCTACCTCACTGTTTCTGATGAAAAGTTCGCCCGGTGAGTCTACGCGGGCGCCTCGGAATTGCCTGCAAACATCGTCGCGAAAACAACCGATGCGCGATCTCACCCAACTGCACCCGCTGCGCGCGACGTCGCGGCCGCTGATTCCGCTCAAAAGGATTCCAGCCTGGCCTCAAGGTCCGATGGGCGTAGCCAGTCATTGGCCCGCTTGGTCGGGATGCGAGTGGCCGCCGGCCATCGCAAGAGTCATTCTGCCGCCGCCGTCATCGGTCGACGAGACGATGCGAAGCGGACACGGCGACTCGTCCGCGCCGGAGCCCGATGCGGGAGAACTTCCCGGATCTTCACCATCGGCGTGGCAATTGCCTTGGAGCACTGTGGATTAGGCACCCCACGCAAGCCGATCCCGGCCTGACTCATGATCTCAGCGCCGCCCAGGCCCCATGGTGCACGGCGCCGCGGCAGACGGTCGGCATAGCGGACCTCATCGGTGGATCCAGGCCACTCATATCGCCGCCGAAGCCCCTGGGAAAGCTGGTGTAACCGTTTGCTCAACGCCCCGCCTCGCGGCGATATCCCGCTTCGCGCCCGGCCCGATCTGCGGGCCGGAATGCGACCGGTTGCGGCAAGCTGAGCAACCACTGCATCATCGCCCCGGCGCCCGTGGGCGGCCTAACCGTCATGGCGTCTGCGCACGAACACCGCGGAGAATTATGGATAACCGGTTTTTCCCTTTGGTCGTCGTGACGGCCATGCTCGCACTGGGAATGACCCTCACCGTCGCCGACTTCAGGCGGGCCGCCGCATTGAAGCGCCCGCTCGCGGTCGCACTGATCAGCCAGGCAGTCGTGCTGCCGACCGTCTGCCTGCTGATCGCCGAAGCGTTCAGCCTTCCGCCGAAGCTCGCGGTGGGACTCATGCTGATATCGGCGGTACCCGGCGGTCTGTTGGCCAATGTCTTCAGCCACTTGGTCAATGGCGACCTGGCGCTCAATCTCACGCTTACCGCGATCAACGCGGTGCTCTCCATCGCCTCCCTACCGGCGATCCTGGCATTCTCGACCGCCTGGTTCACCGGCGAGGGAAGGAGTATCCCGCTGCAGCTGGACAAGTTCGTCGCAGTGGTCGGTCTCGTGCTCATTCCCACTGCCATCGGCGTGGCCATTCGCGAACGTTTCCCCGAGCTGGCTCGCCGTTTGAAGCGGCCAGTCCGGGTCGCCGCGGCCACGCTGCTGGTCGCGATCTCCATAGCGGCGATCGCCGGAGGGCAGTCGACACTGCTCAGCAACCTCGGCGCCCTCACCGGCGCCATCGTGTCCTTCGCCACCATCAGCTTGGCCATCGGCTATCTCGTGCCGCGGTGGATGAAACTTGCTCCGCGGCAGGCGATTGCCATCAGCTTGGAAATCGGGATGCACAACGCGATGGTGGCCACGGCGATAGCGCTGAGCCCACAGCTGCTCGACAGCGCCGAAATCGGCACCGTCCCGGCGCTGTACGGCGTAATCGCACCGGTTATCGCGCTGCTGCTCGTCGCCACCGTCCGTCGCTTCGACCCTGCTTACCGCTCGGACCGCCAGTCCGGCGCCCCTGAGCTGACAGCGCAGGCGCTGTCGTCCACGCCCGGCGATGATGCGTGCCCGGCGTCAGAAGCGGTGGCGAACTAGGCCGCCTCAAGGGCGCGAGCGCCGCATGGTCAGCCGAATTCCCTTCCGCACCGTGCGATCCGCAATGGCGCTCCAGAATCTTCTCGACAAACGTAGTCACTTGACTACCCGCGGTTCGTAATGAAAGGCGACACCGAGATGAGCCAACCCCAGCGCCCACCACAGGACGCGCCCAATGTCGTGGTGATTCTGCTCGACGACCTCGGGTTCGCCCAGTTCGGCTGCTACGGATCGGATATCTCGACGCCGACCATCGATCGCCTGGCGTCCGGAGGACTGCGCTACAACCGGTTTCACGTGACCGCCCTGTGCTCGCCGACTCGGGCGGCACTGTTGACCGGGCGCAACCACCACGCGGTCGGCATGGGTTTCCTGGCAGATCTACCCACCACGCATCCCGGCTACAGCGCGCACATTCCACGCTCGGCGGCAACGCTGCCACGGATTCTGCGGGACTCAGGCTGGAGCACGCTGGCGACCGGGAAATGGCATCTGGTGCCACGCGGGGAGCGTGGTGGCGCAGGGCCGTTCAGCCAGTGGCCGCTGGGGTTGGGATTCGAGCGGTACTACGGGTTTCTGCGCGGCGATGCCAATCAGTGGGCGCCGGAACTGGATCGCGACAATTCGTTCGTCGAGCCACCGGCTCGGCCGGATGAGGGCTACCACTTGACCGAAGACCTCGCCGATGAAGCGATCCGGATGGTGCTGAGTCAACAAGCCAGCGCCCCAGGCAAGCCGTTCTTCCTGTATTTCACGCCGGGCGCCATGCATTCACCGCACCACGTGGAACGCTCCTGGGCAGATGCCTACGCGGGCAAATTCGACGCCGGATGGGATTCCTGGCGCGACGACTTGTTCGCTCGGCATGTGAAATCTGGGGTCGTCCCGGCCAGTACGACCTTGACGCCACGGCCGCCATGGGTGCCGGCCTGGGAGGACCTGAGTGCCGACGAGCGCCGGCTGTACGCCCGGATGCACGAGGTATACGCCGGCTTCCTCAGCCATACCGACGCACAGATCGGCCGGTTGGTCGACACCCTTGAGCGCATCGGAGTACTCGATAACACCCTGATTCTGTTGATGTCCGACAACGGCGCCAGCGCCGAAGGCGGCGTGTCGGGCACGGTCAATGAGCACCGGTTCACCCATCGCGTGCGCGATGACCTCACCGAGAACCTGGAGCAGCTCGACGAGTGGGGCGGACCGCGCACCTATCCGCACTACGCGTGGGGTTGGGCGTGGGCTGGCAACACACCGTTTCGGCTGTGGAAGCGCTACACGTGGCTCGGAGGCACCCGGGTGCCGTTTATCGCGCACTGGCCCAGAACGATTCGTGAGGGCGGTGGGGTTCGGGGGCAGTTCGCCCACGCGATCGACGTCCTGCCGACGGTGCTCGACGCGTGCGGAGTCTCCGCCCCGGAGTTTGTGGACGGCATTGCACAGCAGCCCATCCAGGGCGCCAGCCTGCTGCCCTCCTTCACCGATCCCGGAGCACCCAATCCGCGTTCCGTGCAGTACTTCGAGATGATGGGTTCCCGGGCCATCTTCGCCGACGGCTGGAAAGCCACCACCGATCACGTTCCAGTCGGCGTGATGGACGAGGACCTGTTACTCACGGGCAGCCGCGACTTCGAGAGCGACCACTGGGCACTGTTCCGCCTCGACGAGGACTTCTCCGAGTCGCACGACCTCGCCGCGGACCATCCGGAGATCATCGAACAGCTCAAGGAGCGGTGGGCGAACGAAGCGGCAGCGAACAACGTTCTGCCACTGCTGGACTCACTCATCGGCCGACTGTCCGCTGCGGCATCGCCGCAGTATCCGGTCGGCCTGGAGGTCACGCTGTACCCGCAGGCCGGACCGGTGCTCGATGAAGCGCTGCCGATGCTGGCCGGCGGAGGTCACATCCTGGCCGACGTGGAGGTCGCACCGGACACGCCCCGTGGTGTGCTGTTCGCCATCGGCGACCGCAACGGCGGGTTGGCCGCCTACGTCGTCGACGGCAGCCTGAACGTCGCGGTGGCGTTGCCCAGCGGACCGCTGCACCTGCGTTGCGAGCAGCGACTGCCCTCCGGGCGCCACCTCGTCGGTTGCGTACTGCGGCTGGTGTCCGGCGGTGTCGCCGTCGACGCCGTCGTGGACAACACCGTCATCGCAAGCACGACGACTGAACATTCGCTGCCGTTCATCTGGCAGCACGGTGGCACGCACCTCACCCTCGGCTACGACCGAGGCTTACCGGTCTCCGATGACTACCAGCCGCCGTTTGCCTGGAATGGCTCGCTGCATGCGGTCCATGTGCAGGCCGGGCAAGCCGAACTCGACCAGATCGACGCCCTGCGCATCGCCCTGCAGTCCGATTAGTCGCCGGCGAAGGCGAACTGGAAGCCGCTGAGGATTGCGTGCTTTTCACTCACGTAGTCCGGGGTACCGGGGTAGAAGGACTGAACGGTGACCACGGCAGCCCAGAGCTTGTCGGCGCTGTCCCGGCCCGCCACGATCAGGCAGGTTGCCTCGTGATCGGGCAGGCCCATGTCGTAGGTAAGCGTCGCGGCGGGGTAGCCGCAAACAGTGCTGGGGACGCGGTCAACAACGACGCCGATCTTGGATAACCCCGCGATCTCCCAATCGATTGCTTCCTGTGCAGTTCTGACTGCCCCGGTGAGGTTCTCCAGTGTCACAACGGCGTTCGGCTGGTTACGGTGGGCTTCAATGCCCGGGCCCTTCATCACCGCCCGAACTGCCGGCGGTCTCGGTGCGGGGTCCAAGGCCCAGCCGGGCGGTCGGGGCAGCGCCAGCCTGGGCTCGTCGGCAGTGCGGTGATCGAGTTCGGCGAGCGGCACCGCGCTGGGGCTGCATCTGCTCGACAACGAGCTGCCAAACGCCTCGCTCTCGAAGGGATGAGATGACTGGGGCTCATGGCCGCGGCGACTCACGATCAGGGCAGCGGCGATCAGGGCAGCGGCGATCAGGGCAATGGCCATAACGAGGGCGGCGGCAGCAATGGCCACTGGAAGCCATGGGCGGGCAGGCCGGTTGGCAGCGTCACTTGCCGGCTGCTCTGACGGATCCTCGAAGATCGGCCCTTGGCTGCCGGGTGTTTGGCTGTCCATCGGCAAAGAATAGCCATCCCCGGTTGCCTCCGGGCCAGGGCCGACCGGCTAGGTGGCCGCCGGCGGTATCGCGCGGTGGCACGCTTAAGTGGGGAATGCAGCCGTAGCGAACAGTGCACCTTTCTCGGTGATTCGGCTTCGGCATTCGGATTAAAAGGGCGAAGTCACCGAGGCATTCGACGGCCCGCCGCGGTCAAGGTCAGCTGCTGTTCAGCTCACGGTGACATCGGCCGGTGAACGCCGGTTGGTGCTGCTGGGCCAGCGGAGCCGTGTCAGCCAGTCGCGGGCCAGGACGGTATGGCCGTCGAGGCGTTGCACCGATGACGGGTGCAGGACCGCCAGCGACGCCCGTTGGACTCCTGGTTGCGGACTCAATCCGGGCAGCGGTCCACCAGCCACGGGCTGGGCGCCGGTGCGGAATGCGGTCGCGAACGCCAGCGTCTGATCGTCGCCGGAGCCGGCGATCTCCAGGGCCGTCCAGGTTTCTGGTGCCGGGTAGGACCAGACCTTCGCGAGCAGGTCCGGCAGGTCGTGTCCGGGTGTAAGCCGGTATGCGGCAAGGTAATCTCCGCTATCCTGCACGATCCCGTGCCAGGTCTCGCGCGAACCCGCCGAGTCGAGCCGTGGAATGTTGTCGGGCGCGACGACGCTGGCCGCCCAGCCGGATTCACGGAGGTGGTCGGCGAGTCGGCGTGCCACCACCGCGGCGGTCTTGTCCAACGGGATCTCTGCCGAACGTGCTTGCAGCGCAGCGAGATTGTCGACGGCGGAGAAGGTCAGACCGATCCACGTGGTCCGCTCCCGTGCGCCGGCCTGGTCTCCGACGTCACGGCTGGTGACCCGGATGGTGTCGGCCCGCAGGCCGTAACGGTCCAGGTAGCGGGCGATCAGCGGCAGCGGAAGCACATCGGTGTCTTCCTGCGGCGCCGCGACGTTCAGCAGCGCGGTGACCCGCGGGTCCGTGGCGGTTCTGCGGGCTCGGCGTTCCCCGTGCTTGCCGCGGTTGAGCGCCACTCGGCGCCGCAGCAGCGTGGTCAGGGGTAACCCGCGCCAACGCGTCACCAAGACGGCAGCGACGGCGACGCCGATGCCCAGTACCCAACGCTCGCGGGTCGCGTGCCAGGGGTAGGCGGCAGCCACGGCCACCGCAGCGAAAAGCACCGCGGCGATTCGGCCGGTGCCGGGCCAGGATGGCTGGTGGGTACTCACAGGGCGGTCTCCTTTCTCCGGCGTGCCGCGATCGCGGTGGCGCCGACGGCCAATCCCAGCGCCGCTGCGCCGCCCGAGGCGACGAGCTGCGGCGTGTAGTTCTTCGGTTCCGGTTGCGGAGGCGGAACCGCCCGCTTCACCGGCTCCGCGGCCGGGACAGATCCGATGGGTAACTGCCAGGTCAGTGCGGCCACCGGGTCCAGGGCTCCGGCACCGAGGATGTTCGACGGGGCCCGGGCGGTGTTGCGCGCGGTTGCGGTGAGTCGGTGGATCACCTGCGCCGCGCTCAGTTCCGGATACCGGCTGCGAACCAGCGCTGCGACGCCGGCCACGTAGCCGGATGCGTAGCCGGTACCGCTGAGCGGGACCAGTTTCTGTCTGGCGCCGAGCAGTGCGTTGGCCAGGCCACCGTCATCGCGGTTGCTCACCGACACGATGTTCTCGCCCGGTGCTGCGACCCCGACCCACGGTCCTGCCGTTGTGAATTTCGAGGGCTGACCGTTGGGCGCCAACGATGCCACCGACAGCACATAGGGCTGCCAGGACGACGGGATCGATACCGACCCAACGGTCCCCCAACTGCGCGGGTCGCCGGGTCGGCTCAGGTCGGTCAGCGGGTTGGACTGGCAACCGGTTCCACCGCCGAACGACCCGGTGGCGCCACTGTCGCCGGCAGCAGCGATCACGACGGCGTCTTTGTCTACCGCCGCATAGCGAATGGCCGCGCCGAGTTCGGACTGGTCGACGGGGCGGTCGGCGGGCACGCAGTGCACTGCCGAGACGGTAATCACCCGTGCACCGAGGTCCGCGGCGTGCACGATCGCCCGGCTCAGGGCCGCCACAGTGAAGGCCGCCTGCGCCGACTCCGGATCACCGCTGGAGGTTGCCGGTGTGATCTTTGCGGACGTGGCACGCAAGGACAGCAGCCGGGCCGCCGGCGCCACGCCGGCAAACCCGTCGTCACCGGGCTGACCGGCAATGAGCCCGGCGATCAGCGTTCCGTGCCCGTCGCAGTCGGTCAGGCCGTCGGTGGTGCCGATGTAGTCGCCCCCGGGTTCGACGGCAGGCAGGCGCGGGCCGGGCCGCACCCCGGTGTCGATGACGGCCACGGTCTGGCCGTCGCCGCGAGAGAACTGCCATGCCGCAGCAAGATCGATCTGCCGTTGCGCGGCAGGGGGTTCCGTGAGATCGGTGCCGGCGATGATCTCGGTAGTGCCGCACTCGCTGTTCTGCTGGGTGGCCTGCACCGGCCCTGGAGTCCCGCTGGGCGGCACGACACCGGCGTCAACGGTCGGCGGGTTGATCGCCAAGACCGGCGGGGATGTCCACAACGCCACGGCCAAGACCCCGGCGGCACCGCCGAGCCGGATCACCTTGGAGTACCCGGGAGCCGGGCCGGTTCGGGAACGGCTCATCGATCGAGAACCCAGGCGAAAATACCGAGCAGGTAGGCGATTACCGGTATCAGCGATGCGTCCAGGCCCGAAGCAAGGAAACCGGCCAGCCGGCGCACCGGCAACGAATAGCTGTGCGGATCGGCGATTGCCGGAACCGTGGAGGCCAGCACCCATATCGACACCAAGCCGGCGAGCACCGCGACCGCGATCGGGTCTGCTGCACGGATAGGTGACATCTGAGTTGGCTTGCCTTGCGGGGTGGGCTGGAAGGATGTCATTGTGCCCAGGCCTTATCCGAAAGAGTTCCGTGACGACGTTGTCCGGGTTGCCCGCAACCGCGATCCCGGGGTGACCATCGAACAGGTTGCCACCGATTTCGGGGTGCACCCGATGACGCTGCACAAGTGGCTGCGCCAGGCCGACATCGATGACGGCGTCAAGGCCGGCACCACCACGTTGGAGTCGACCGACCTGCGTGCAGCACGGCAGCGGATCAGGCTGCTGAAGCAGGAGAACGAGGTCCTGCGGCGGGCGGCAGCGTATTTGTCGCAGGCGAATCTGCCGGGAAAAGGCTCTACCCGCTCGTAAGCGAGCTCGCCGCCGACGGGATCCCCGTGGTGGTGACGTGCCGGGTACTGGACATTGCTCGCCAGCCCTACTACCGGTGGCTTCAAGAACCGGTCACCGATGCCGAGATCGTCGAGGCCTACCGCACCAACGCCCTCGTTGACGCTCATCGGGACGATCCGGAGTT